>JAHQVK010000198.1 GCA_019634385.1 Myxococcales bacterium
CTGGGGGCTGAGACAACATCATGGTTACCCAATTACGGTCGATTACAACTGAATATCACCCTCATAGAGTAGAAGTTTTGCGCTGTACTCTTCGTAGTCTCGGCGAAGCGAGGATGCGGAATAGGCGCTTAAATTAGATTTATGATAGTTATATCTGCAAATTTTTTGCGAGTGCCTATTTGATATCCAAGTCAAGCTAACGCGTAATATTTCTCATAAAGTAGGAAATATATGTATTGTGTTTGTGGATCCATTGAGCCAGATTATGCTAAATGCAGTCAATGAGATAGGTGAAAGTTGTTTCTGTCTTTATGAGGAACAGGACATAGTAGCTAGCAAGTCTATCTAGGTTTGTACTTCAGTGGTGGAGAATCCGTCGTTTATGATCATAAACGAGAGTGAGCCAGGAAGTATTCGGTGACCATCTCGAGTTTTTATGAAGACAAAGTCTGCAAATACATCTGGCACTGATCGACATGGTCTACATCTCCAAACTGTTTTTCGTCATTCCGCAAGCCAAGCCAAGCCAAGCCAAGCCAAGCCAAGCCAAGCCAAGCCAAGCCTTTTACGGTTCAGCTCCATTGAAGCACTCCATCCCCTCTATAGCGGTAGCCACCTCGTCGAGTGCCCATCCCAGCCGTTTTACGGTTGGGCTCCATTGAAACAGTATTGGTCTACCTCTTACGCTTTTGACATAGACAAGTATGGTTATAGTTTGGCTCGTTTATCAGAACTTAGACTCGCCAGGTAAGCCTTGTTTGTAAACTAGTTGTTCCGAGTCACACCACTTCCGGGGGGGTAAACGAACCGTATCCCCCCGGATCTGTTCGTAGAATTCTCGAGCGAAAGATGATATCAATACCTCTTGCCTCCCGCTCTTTATAACTAAATTTAGATAGATTTCCGTCAGAATCGGAATCAAGTTTCGCGAGTCTAAGCAAGCTCTCAACCGTTTTCACCGATAAATTTGGCCTCCAGAGTGGCCATGTGAAGTGACCCGTTTTCCATCCACCTCTGACACATGTCGTGAGCACACGCGGCCCCTTTGAGCCCGCAACGGGCACACACGGAAAAAATGATAAGCCCAAGAAAGCCAGCCATTCGGCACCTGGCGTTGAACCTCGTTTGTCTTTGGAGGGATTACTTGCTCTAAGTGCGTACATGCGCTGCCCCATTCCGGTCCATGACAGTGACGGCAGCTTACTCGCTCTTTGCCAAGGACCAATCAATGCCTCCTCGATATGCTCAGGCTTCAGTGCATCCCTCAGTTCGTTAACTATCTTCAGAAAGTGCTGCTGCCCCGCAGTAAAATGCAATGCGGAGGGCTTGATCATACCTTTATTGTCCAGCGCAACATCGGTACCAAAGCTTGTGAGGGTACGTGCCGTTCTCGTGTGTACATTTGCCGAACAATTGGCCGCAGTAGCAAAGAGCAATTTTTGTATCTGTGGGGGCGGCTTCAAGTCTCGGACCGCCCCTTCATCCTCCGGTGATACCTCTTCCCCACCATCTTTCGTGTATGCGAAGGTTATAGATCGCTCTTTCTTCCAAGATTGAAGATCAGCTATAACCGTTTCTATGATGGTATCCTTATCCTCAACCCCTTGAATGGTCGGCACCCAAGAGCCTTGGTTTTGCCATGATAGACGAGGCGATCGCTCATTGCCTAGGTGCTCGTCGAGTACCCTCAAAACACCCAAAGAAGCAAAGAATCCCAATGGGTCACTCCCATCTATCCCCTTAAGTTGAACATTCACGATAATCGCCCTTCTTCTTCCTCTTCGCTAGCTCGATGATCAGCAAGCCTCACAATGGCTTCGAGCCAGGCCAATTTCCAAGGTCCGTACCGATCTACAAGCTCCCAGAAGCGATCGGAAACACCAGAATCTAGCCGTGCTGCTTGATGTTGGGTCGTCAATGGTCCAAATCTATATTCATCGAATTGAAACTCGATGCTACATCCTTCACTCTGTTCGCTCTGCAGGCTGACTGGAGCAAAGGGTCGGCAATAGCCGTGGTGACTCGAAACAAGATGCAACACGAGACTTGCATCGTTAGCCTCTGACAGAATCTCCGGATGCTTTTCGAGGATATGCATACTCAGTAGTTCATGTCGTTCTCCCACCGGATAACCAGAGAGCTGGCGTGCATGGTCCTGACGTGTTCTGTCTTGTGTCGAGAGATTAGATTTTGCCAGCAAGACACCTTGAGGATCAACGCCAATTTCAGAGCCACCTCTGAGGAGTTGCTGAAACCGTGGGTCCGCCTTACCTACATCATGCAAGAACGCCGCAAACTTAATATCCTTAGCCAGATCATTTGAGATCTCCAAATTCTTGCAAAAACCTTCAGCCCATTCACGCACATCCTTACTGTGCACTTCAAGGGTGATCTGTTTTCCCAAAAAACAGGGAGCATCACCTTCACCCACTACTTCTACCTTTGTTATACCTTTTACAGGAATACCGAGGGTAACCAGTTTCCCACTCGCAAGCATCACTTTTGGACTTTGCTCAATACATTGAGCGGTCAGACACTCAAAGATTCTGCGGGAAGACGTTAGAGCATTATGCGCCTCATCCTCCGGTAAACAGCGATTATTTGGAGGAAAATGAGATACTATCCAGTCATGAATGATTTCATCAGGGGCTATATCATCGGCATGCTTTTCGTCGAGGTTCAAAGGTACAGAGAGCCATGACCCAGAGGCATCAAGGCCTTGGAGGGCTTCCTTCCATAGACGTAAGGTGGGTCGACCTCGATACGCCTGCACAGTATTGTCATCTGAAAGACCTTTGCCTGCTTGCGCTATCCATCTCTCATCCAGTTGAGCTAAGTCGCCAATATCTTTCACCGGTTCTTTGGATTGCGGATCCCAGTTGTTATCCGAAAGCCCGCCCTGACTGCACGGTAGTATAACGGTCTCTCCCGGTAGTAGTTGCGTAGCCGTCTTTAGCTTAATGGTGTCTCCATCCCATATCCGAATGTTTTCTGAGCTATCAGCGTTGACAGCGCTCGACAGTTGCCTAGTCCCCACCACATCCACAACATCATCTTCCTCACCGGTGCTTAGCCAGATTCGGGCCGCATGGATAGGTAGATGGAGAGCTTCACCCGCTTTAGGGGGGCAAGCCGCCAAGGCACGAGCGAGAATCTTTATTTGCTCTTCTTCTGGCTCTTTTCCTCTCGTTAACAGATCTACTTCGCTGCGCCATACGATATTAATTTCAGGGGTTACCAACTCTTCCCCATGCAGAAAAAGAGCCACGTCTGGTTCCGGGTAAGGCTTAGGAGACGTTTGCACCCAACTATATACATGGGCCGGCATGAGGATCGGAGCCGCAGGACGATGGGCAAGCATATCTTTCAATTGGTCCGCGGGCACAGTAAAAGCAGATATACCAAAATCGAGGTTTGCACCAAGTCCCTTTAGGAATATAGCGGTTTTAGAAAGCGCAGAACCATATACTGGATCGTCATCGGAATTTTTGAGTTGGTCAGACCGAACTAGTACAACCCCTTTAGCACACGGAAACCCAACAAGTTTCCCTGCAGAGACATCACCTCGGCGGTCGAGACGTCCAAAGCGTTGGCGAAGTGCATCGACACTGGCACACTCCGTAATCACCGCATCAAAATCGAGATCAGCACCAGCCTCAATAGTTTGGGTAGCCACCACAACTAAGGGTCTTTGTTCGGAATTCCGCTCTCGCCCGGACTCCATATACGGCCAGTACATACCTTCCGGATTGATGCATCTATCTCGATCAAGAGAACGCATACGTCCAGTAAGTAGAAGTATCGTACAGTCCAATAGAGATCTATTTACCAAATTTCTCAACTGGGCACATATCAACCGGGCGGTCTCAACTCGATTAACCACCACGCCCACGGTTTTTGCCTGTTCGCTGACTACATCTACGACTCTCTGGGCTGCGTGCTCGGCTAAGTCTCTGCGCTTGGCCGATTCATCACGACCGCTAACCTTGACCACCTCAAGCGCGGTCGGTTTAGCAGCGGTAAGCCTCCGCTCGAGGGTTGTGTGATTGTGATCATCTATGTCTAGACCAAACCTCTCTTCGGCGGGCAACTTAACAGAGGCGGTAGCGGACATCTGCACCACTTGGACTTTAGCCGGATCCGGTTGTTGAGATATCCAGCGTTCATGGACCGCCGTCAGCGTCTGCCTGAATGGCTCAGATAGATGAACCTCATCAAGAAGATACAATGTATCCTGTCCCAACAATCCAGCGTGCACAGAACTCATCTCCGAAGAGACGCCGTAGCCCCGAAACAATAGACGGGAACCCACCTGATCCACCGTCGAGAGTACCACCACCGGCTGATCGGGACGCCGTGCCCAAGCGGACTGTCGAGGCATACCCCCTCGGAGCACCGATACAATAAACGGGTCTTCTTTTGGGTTACCGTTAAAGCAATTCCGCAGCTGCTCAGCAACTTCTTTGGCTTTGCCCACCTGTAGTGCAGCCAAGATTTTCTGAGCATGTTTAGCGCCTTGGTCCACGATGATTCTTCGATCAACAACCAAAACGATACGTCGTGGCACCCGCCCCGGAGCGGCAGCAAGAGAGTACAAAGCGACATCTATGGCGGAGGTCTTTCCCGCTCCAGTCGGAAGATCAAGGAGCTTGGGCCATACGCCCTCTTCCAAAACTCTCGAGACAAGCCTCGATTGCCAAGGAAAGGGTGCATAGCCATGGACTTCTTCAAAGAAAGACTCAAACGACATGTTCATTATTTGACCTTCTTGCTGTCATCAACCGGTCGGCAAAGACCAAGGCCGAGATACCGCCCAGCACCTAATATTACGGGCCCACAAATAGGCTCCGAAAACCTAAGGCGCGCATGGACAAGCACTCGTCGAGGTTTGTTTCGTGATCGCGGGAAGGGTGGGAAGTGGCGAGGCTTCGTACTGCCCGGAACAACTGAAGAGGTAAGAATATCAATTATTTCGGGCTCGTCCAAACCAATATGCGTACATGCTTGGGCTACAGTGATAGTTGCTCGCTCGAATGCTGCCTTCCGTTTAGCATGATCACAATGGTGGAGATCTCCTGGGTTTTTGTCTAACGCGATCGGAGTGACCGTAGCCCAATATCTACTTGACTGACACCACGTAGAAGTCCGTGCATTAACCGCGTGAGCAATTCCGAGTACACGTCGTAGGCACATATCAACATTGCGACCATCATACAATCTTAATTTAGGGGTTTCTTCATCCTTGGGTGTTCGCTCTTTATCCTCCCAACGAGCGATTGCCTGTAATACCTGCTCTTTGTAGGCCACTTCTATATTTCTTGGAAGTATCACGGCCAAACCAAGTATATGCCCCGTGGCGTACAGCGAAGATACATATGGAAGAGGGACGTAGGCAGCATGAGGAACTTCAAGCTTCGCGCCGTCTGAAGCGTGTCCACTGAGGATAGCTGGTATAGGATCCAATGCATATTCCATCAGGGCCGCTCGAAAGGTCGAGGCCATACTCACAGTCCGGGTTATGGGGTATTGACCACCCGAAGCTCGGATAAAGACGATCCAGTTATCGTCAAAAACCGACGTTGGGGGAGTATACTTATCTATCTTTGCCCCCCGTCTGTAGCGCCGGAACTCAGCGGGAAGAATACGAGGTTCTATCCCCTTGTGTTGTTGATAGTTTTGCTCTAAACGTTGGAGCTGCCCTTTAGTCGTGACGCGTAGCATGTTGCGTCCAGACAAGTCCGGCTCGTAGGTGTCTTCATTGTCTGGTTCCTTTGTGGGGTCTTTGATACTCGCTCTAATGAATGACGACGAATGCCCCAGCGCCAACACTCGTTGGCAGAGAGCCTCAAGCGCAAGGCGAATATCATCCGATGGACTTTCCTTCCAAATATATCTCACCCGGGGATGAACAGGAATGACCGTGGGAAAGGTTCTTGATTGACGAAGTCGACTCTCGGGAAGTATTTGCCTCGCATTCGACAACTTTTCGGCGGCCCTCTTTCCTGCGACCACAGCTTTCTGCGTATCTTTTTTTAGCTTATCTTGGGCTTTATTCACTGCCTTCTCGAGCTGGACCCGAGTTTTCCCATCCGGTGGGTTCTCCATGCTGGCGAGAGCCTCAGCGAGCATCTCGCGAGCACGGAGCGGTTGGTCTACCGTTCCAGTATCATTGACGGGAACAAAAACCGGAACCACCTTTCTCTGTGTGCACTCAGAGGCAACGACCCAAGGAGGGGGTTGCTGCTCTAGCCATTCGAGGGCAGCTCGCTCATTCTCTGGGTCTTCCCCCTCGTCTTCGGCCCATGTTGCTACCAATGCGGAGAATAGCCGAGCGGGATGAGGTGGCCATTCAGTCTCATTTCGATCATTGTAGGCCGAGGCAGTATAGCGTTCGGCCAAGAAATCAATCTCCACCTCGATCATGATTATTCTCCGCTCTCTGCTTTGTCAGCCGACACCTTTCGGCTCTCGACAATTAGGTCTGCTAGTTTGTCTGCAGGCTTCAGGCGGATGGGTTCACGTTTCCAAGCGAGACCATAGCTGGCCGCTTCCTCAGCCGCCTGCTTGAGGATAGCGATGGCGGACTGACGACTTAATTCCACAAATGTACTTTGATGACCTTGAGCTGAGACTAATTCTAGAGGAACCGAACCTTCCGGCACCAAAGCGCACCGAGAACGAAGATCAAAGCCCTCATCCGACAGAAGAACTATGGCGGTCAGTCCCAACGCAGCGAGACTAGTTCGAGCCGCCAATTCAGCATCACGCCGAGCCTGGCCGTCAAGCTTCTTGCCGTCCTGGTCCTCAGGAAAGCGAATACGACGAAGAGCCGGAAGGGACAGCACGGTGGTTTGGCGGATATAATCACAGGTGATACCACCGGCAAACTTATCGATACTTGGTGCGATATTAGAATGATTAACTGCGGAAGCTTTTCCTTTTCCATCGCCATCGCCCCCTTTTCGGCTAAACACAATGGGTTTACCGTTCTTTTTTGCCGCTCCGCTGGCATGGATAGTATAGTCATTGGGGTCCGACTCAGCTTGGTAGACGGGTACATTCCCCTGAATTCCCGCTGGATCTAAGCGTGAAGAAGTTTTAACCCCGGGAACAACATTGATAGCTACGAGCTCAGAAGCTATAGCACGCTGGACCTTATTCCCAAGCCCTCCGCGCGGTCCTGTAGAATCCCAACCTCCGAAAAGAAGCGTAGTAGGACAGGCGATATATAGAGGCGTAGCAGCCTTAGCGCTCGCTTGAGTGATCGAAGCACCCAAGGGCGTATCTCGAAATAGTGTATCACCGTCTACGCTGTCTCTTAGTAAAGCGTCATAAACCCGATGAGGAGCAGTGAGCGTTGATATACTCCCTAAGTCCCGAAGTTCTTCATATTCAGAAAAGTCTACCCGGATCACAGGAAAATGGACTTCTTCATCCTCCCACGCGCGAAGAAGAGCTTCTTCCATGCGATTGGCCTGAGAGGCCACCGAGTCCACCAAGATACACGGAAGCTTTTCACCCTCTATTCGTCGATCCTCCTCAGCATAGCGTAGAGACTTTTCATCCGTGGCATAAGTAGGAGGAAAAATTTTATCTCCCGCGCCTCCCATTGGTTGGAGTCGCTGGTTAATACGGAAGGCCGCAACACCTCCAGACACTGCGGATTTGAGGGTGTCGAAACTAAGTGGTTCGATCATTATTGTACTCTCTCTAAAACGTAGTGACCAGACATATCTGGTCACCACCACACTCTCGATCATGGTATTACTTCAGTACGAACGCTATATCCGTACGGAAATCATGGTATCGGATCAATTACGTTGGTCCTAACTCGAAGACTACCAACAGTACCCATTTTGCACGAGTCATCGAGGCTGATCAAACATTCGGCCGCAGAAGCAGCACCAATCTTATTGGTTTCATATAGTGCTCCAACGATTCAATCAGAGGTTGCAAATTCAGCTCTCCGCGATCCAAATTGTATTATTGGACACCATGCTCAGACCCATGCCCGTGTGTCAAGCTGACTGCATTCTGCGTTACTAAGAGGAGAATTATTCTCCTTCGAGAGCACTTACTCGTTGCCAGTGCCTCCTGGCATATGAGCGAGATAGAGGTACGCTAGCCGGGCAATTACTCGCATAAGCGGTTCGATAAGCCACCCCAGTGCATGATCTTCAACTCTACCTAAATATGAATATACATGACTTAAATCCTATCTCTAACGCTAATATGCAGGCTGTAGTTCTTCCGCCCGGCAGCACCTCGATCTCGCGGTTAGTTCCGCCCTCGAATACACCGCCGGACTCCTTGACTCGACCAGCCAGTACCCGCCAAGTATGCGAACAGTCTTCTTCAGCCACGAGCCTAAAAAGATACACCTTTGTGAGAAACGCCCAGCCCTTTGGGGACATCTCCTCTCACGAGAAGGAGAAATCTCCTCCACGATCGCAGTCCTCTACTACAGGGTGATGCGTCGAGACCTCGAACAGGAGGCCAATCACAGTCCTCTACTACGGGGTGATTCACCGAACTTCGCAGCGGAGGTCCGCCGCAGTCTAACCAACACCGAAGCTCCCATGGTCGCGGGTCGACGACCCCGGCGACGAGCCTGACAAGCTCATCATGGTGTCCGGTCACGGGCCAGGACCACTACCTTGGGTCACCAAAGATGAGCTGCCCCGGCCGGCCTGATAGCTCCCGGGCTCCAGCC
>JAHQVK010000199.1 GCA_019634385.1 Myxococcales bacterium
ACCATCCCCGGAACGTATATCACCTCAGGAATTTGACACACCAGCATTTCTAGGAGGCGTGGGTCTTGGTTACTACCCCGCTTCCTTCTTTGGGATAGAAGCGGAGCTCGCTGCGAGTTTCCCTAGTATACAAGACACTGATGACTCAGCGGTAGTCTTTAATCCAAGAGCCCATATCGTGTTGCAAATTCCCACCCGATTGGCGCCTTTTGTTCTCGCAGGGGGCGGCTTTCATGCCCTAAGTTCAAAGGTATTAGGTGACGATATTGATACCGAATTCCACTGGGGTGCGGGACTCAAGTTGTTTATGACCGAGCACTCTCAACTCCGAGTTGAAGGGCGACAGCTCATTTCAGATGCTTACAACGCGCCGGGAAGCGATAATTCAGACCTCACCTTCCACTATGAGGTGCTTGGATCATTGGCTTTCGCCTTTGGTGGCAAACCAAATCTAGATAAAGATAAGGACGGAATCCTCCTTCCAGATGATCGTTGCCCCACCATCAAGGGTACAGCAACAGATGGTTGCTTGGATACGGATAAGGACAGCTTTTCTGATCGTATAGATAAATGCCCTTCAACAGAAGGAACTATCGATGGTTGCCCGGACACAGATGGAGACGATGTAATCGACATGCTTGACAAATGTCCCCGTACTGCAGGAGATATGGAAGATGGCTGTCTAAATCCAGACCCGGATGGTGACGGAGTCTTACATGGCGCAGACAAGTGCCCTCGTCTTTACGGCAATGTCAACACCTTCGGTTGCCCAGACAAGGATATGGACAAAGTCCCCGATAATAGTGATAAATGTCCAGCAGAGCCAGAAACCATTAATGGTTTCAAAGACTCTGACGGGTGCCCAGACGTCTTACCCGTTGAGATCAAAAGATTTACCGGATCCATTGACGGTATAACCTTTTCCACGGGACGAGCAACCATACGTGGCAGCTCCTCTTCTTCGCTTAATGCTGCCGTTGGTGTATTACGTGAGTACCCTGAACTAAAGATACTCATCGAGGGGCACACTGATAGTCAAGGCAATCGAGGGGCAAACCTCAGGCTATCCCAGGAAAGAGCGGATGCGGTGAAGGCATATCTCGTAGGCAAAGGTATTGAGGAAAGTCGACTAACAGCCCTAGGTATTGGCGCAGAACGCCCCATCGCCTCCAACAAAACGAGGTCTGGTCGAGCTGCCAATCGTCGCATAGAGTTCAAAGTTATGAACTAACATGCTGGGTATCTATTCTATATTGCTAGGTGTTCATCTCGAGTTCAAAACAATGAACTAATCATGCTGAACTTGCTTTCTACATTGCCACACAACTATTACAAATTGCCGGTTTGATTCCAGTAAAATTTATTTAGGTTGAACCAAGTTCCTCCTTCTGGGTTCGACTGGGCCTCGCTGTGTATACACACGGAATACGTTAGATACTCCAGTCAAGTGTACCGTACCCCTTCAATGAGGACCGTCCTCGACAAACGCTCAGCCGTTCCTGAGAGTTGATGATATGAAGTCCAAGGTGAGTCGAGAAATTTGGCGCCGACGGATACAAGCCTGGAGGGCGAGTGGCCTCTCTGCGGTGAAGTATGCGGAGCGTGAGGGACTCAACGTTAGGAGTCTCTATCATTGGCGTTGGCAATTGGGCCCAAATGTAGAACTAAGCGGGGAGTCACATCCCTCTATTGTCTCGGCGGAGCAAAGGCCCGAACCGAAGTTGGATACTTATATGGTTCGACCTACGTTTGTTGAGATTTCTCCCACGGGCCCTAGAGCCGATACTCAGGCTACGTTTGAAATGACTCTGCGCTCAGGTATCAAGCTCAAGGTTCCCCAAAACTTTGATGCCTCCGCCTTGGAGCGGCTCATCTTAGCTTTGGAGAAACGAGGATGATACCTAGCGATGTGCGCATATTTCTCTGCTTGCAGCCAGTAGATATGAAAAAATCGTTTGATGGGCTCGCGGCTGTCGCGCATCAAACATTGGGTGAAGATCCTCAAAGTGGGGCTTTGTTCATCTTTGTTAACAAGCGAAAGAACCGCCTGAAAGCGCTCTGGTGGAATCAAAATGGGTATTGTCTACTCTATAAACGTTTGCACAGGGCCCTCTTGGTGGTCCCCCAGAGAGAGGGTGAGCAGCTCAATGTTCGTATAGACGGCTCCGCGCTTGCCGCTTTGATTGCCGGTCAGCGTCAGGAGCGCCGGCGGGTCCATAGGGCCGCTTGATACTTCAAACCTGCTTCTCTATATATACCATCATCTCTCGATGGTGACGGCAGCTACTCATACCCGTGATGAATTGGAGCAGGCTTTGAAGAAGGTCACTCAAGAGCGAGATACACTGCACGTTCTCTATCAAAAATCTCTTGAAACTATCCGAAAGCTAGAGCGTGGGATTTTAGGCCCGAAACCCGAAAAGCTTCCTAATGACGCACAGCTGAGCATGGATATCCTTCGCTTAATGATGGGCGAGACCGATGCGGAGGTCAAAGACGTACACAAGCCTCTTCTTTCTGACCCAGATGAGCCTGAAGAGGCTCAGGAAAAACCTCGGCCGAGCGGTCGAAAGCGTAAGCCCAAGTCCGTGCCGCGTATTGAGATAGAGATCCTTCCGGCTGAGGTCCGGCTTGGGGGGTTACTAGCCTATGAGCGTATTGGAGAAGATACGGCCGAGATCACTGAACAACGGCGTGGCGGTACCTTCGTCGTATGCTATCGTCGACCCAAGTTTGTGAGAAAAGACCGGAAAAAAAGCCCATCGAAGTCCGACCCCACCGGGGCTCTGCCCCCTCCGCACCCGACGGTGCTCGTGGCCCCCGCCCCAGAGCTTCCGATAGAGCGGGTCTCTGCAGGGCCTGCATTATTGGCTCGCACGGTGGTCCAGCGTTTCTTAGATGCTCTACCTCTTCATCGTATGGAGCGTATCTATGCGCGGGAGGGCGTACCTATAGTCAAGTCGACCCTCTGTGGCTGGCATGAATCTCTCTCCGAACTGGTCGTTCCTCTTGTCGATGCTATGCATACCGACGCGCTTCACTGCTCGGCGGTCTTATGCACAGATGCGACCGGTGTGCGGGTGCAGGCCAAAGACCGATGTGCCGTGGGGCATTTTTTCGTGGTCATTGCTCCTCTTCTTCATATCCTTTTCTTCTATACTAAGAAGCATGACAGCGGAGCCATCGACACTATACTTTCCGGGTATAGCGGTCATTTGGTGGCAGATGCTCATACTATCCATAACAATGATTCGGAGCGGCAGCTGAGAAAGGAAGCCATAGGGAGAAAAAACTGGCTGTTCCTCGGTACGCATGAGGCGGGGCATATCAACGCACGCTTTATGAGCTGGCCTAGAAACCGTGTCCTCGAGCTGGCTCCTGCCTACTGGAAGCAAACCCTTGAGGAGACAGATGCTCAGGCACGGCTCGAGGCCAACGTCTTGAGACGTCTCTCTCTCGACCTCGACCCTCTCTAACTTCTCCATCCAGGCGTAACGTAGACGGGCCCCGCCGGTTTGTCAGGAGCGCGGCTCACCGAACGCTTACTTTATCAAACTATACTTAGCTCTCCCGTCACCGTGGCATGCGTAACCATTAGGCTGTGTGGAGCCCTCTCCGCTGGCTCTGTTAGTGCAGCGACCATCACCGTAGATACATTGGTCGACACTGATATCGTTGGGGATGGAATATGCACTCTTCGCGAAGCGATCATTGCTGCTGACAGCGACAGCGCTTATCACGAATGCCCAGCTGGTAGTGGCACCGATACCATAGAGTTTTCGGTTACAGGAACCGCCTTTGTGAATTCCGTACTCCCTGATATTACAGAATCTCTGATTATCAAGGGGCCAGGATTTACTAAGCTTATTCTAGATGGGAGCAGTTTGTATCAACTTCTCTCGTTTCCTGGTTCCGGAGCGGGGGAGTCTCTTAATATCCGCGGGGTGAAATTTCGTAATGGTTCTGGCTTCACCGGGGGAGCCATTACCACTGGTGGCAATACAACTTTGATCACCAACGAGGTTCGATTTCGTAATTGCTCGTCATCATATGGCGGCGCCCTATATATGAATACCAACTCCTAAGCTCTATTTCGGGGAACTACGTTCAGAAACAATATGGCCACCCTGGGCGGAGCCATCTACATTCAAAAAACAGTGAGGTGGACGTCATCGCCTCAACCTTTGTGAATAATTCCACCGACCTCAACGGCAAGGGGAGAGCCATAATGGCGTTATACAGAGATAATGAGCTCAGCATCTACCGATCTACATTCTCTGGTAACAGCGCAAATGGCTTCGGCGGTGCTCTCGCCGTTGAAAACACCACGGTATCGATCTTTCACTCTGCGTTCGTAAAGAATATTGCTGATGCCAACGAGGACGACTATGGGGACGGCGGTGGCCTCTACCTCGAAGGCTCAACTTCACTAACTATGAAAAATACTATTATTGCCCTCAACAAGGACAAATCCCCAGTGGATCTGAGCCATCCGGATATATCCCTCGACGCAACTTCTTCGGTTACTTTCAACACCATGGGTTTTAACTTCATAGGAGACAACGAAACTGTATCGAGCGCGTTTCCGATGCCCGCCTTTCCTGGTGGTCAAAATTTGCAAGGTGACTACGTGGGTGATACTGCAGCTCCCCTTGAGCCAGTCCTAGGCACCCTCCACAACAATGGTGGCCCCACCAACACCCACGTACCTTTACGATCATCGATCAAGGTCACTGCACCCTGGCTAAGGTGGATCAGCGCGGCGTTAGTAACTCAAGTACCACTAACACTACTCGGGTGGTTGATGATGCCCTTATTCTCGATGCCGCTGATGCCTGTGATATTGGTCCCGTGGAAAAAGGTGCGGTCCCCTAAGTAGCGAGATCCATCAGTGTTGCTATAGGTACTTGGCCGAAGACATCCCACACTAAACAGCCTTAGGGTTGATACCCTCATTCACCATACACCAACAGCTATAACACAAAGATTTATACTCACCTGTACAATGGCAGTGTTGCCCCTAGGTCATTGAAGTTCCATCTTCCTTGGCGAGCCTCGCACTTCACCTACCCCAAACAGGCCGGCCCCATAGCTACGGACTTGCCCCCATACTTATTATGACCTACAGCAGGTACTGCGCGGCCCGAGCTTTTCATTTGGGCGCGGAGATCCTGACCATGTACTCACGGTTCGAACGGCTCATCAACCCTTTTGACAAGTCAAAACCAACTATGCCTCCGAGGTCCATTGTCGGTTTCTGCTTCCACCACCTAAGACCACACATACATCTATTTATCCTCCTCATCCTAGCTAGTTTAATATATGCATCTTTCGAGATATATATGTTTCATTTCATGGGCGAACTTGTTACTTGGACGTCAAGTACCAATCGAGAGTTGATCCTTGAACTGCATAAGTTTCATTTCTACCTCTTCGCTTTTGCGGTCCTTGTCGTAACACCCTTAGCCGAACTTCTCTTCAACTTGATTCGCTACCAGTCTGTGTTCGGTAACTTTCCGATGTCCATTAGATGGGCAACCCACCGGTACTTCCTCGGACAGAGCCTATCTTTCTATCAAGACGAATTCTCTGGACGACTGGTCACTAAGCTAATGCAGACTGCACTTGCGGTTCGCGACGTTGTCACCAGAATCTGTAGCATCTTCGTGTATGCCGGGGTCTGTGCGGTCAGCGCTTGCTTTCTTCTTTTCGCCGCGAACCCAAGACTATCCATCCCGATACTGATTTGGTTTATGGCTTATAGTTATATCGTTCGGTATTTTGTTCCCAAGTTGCGTGATATATCGAAAAACCAGGCCAGTGCTCGCTCAGCCATGACCGGGCATGTTGTTGATGCGTATACAAATATTTCTACCGTCAAGCTTTTTTCTCATGCTTCCCGTGAGGAAGCCTATATTGAAAAATCGATGGATGCTTTCTTACGAACCACCTATGGCCAGGGTCGATTGATCACCCAACTCAATATGAGTCTTGAAATCATCAATTCGTTCAACATATTTGCGACCAGCATACTATCTGCATATTTGTGGAAAATACATGCCGTACAAACGGGGGACATCGCCGTAGCCATCGCCTTTACTCTGCGTTTCCGAGGTTTGTCTCGCTGGATTCTCTGGGAGATCGCTGGCCTTTCTGAAGAAATCGGCACCATCCAAGATGGCCTTCAAACCATTTCTGTACCGCAAGCTGTGGTCGATGCCCCCGAAGCTAGTCCATTGATCATCCCCGAAAGCGGTATTTTTGAATCAAAATATGCCATTGATTTTCACAAGGTTTGCTTTCACTACGGCAAAAAAGAAGGAGTGATCGAAAATCTATCTTTGCATATTCAACCGGGCGAAAAAGTAGGACTAGTTGGACGCTCTGGGGCTGGAAAATCTACCATCATAAAAACACTCCTCCGTTTTTATGAGCTCGAGTCAGGCAAAATCCGAATCTATGATCAAGATATTAGTGTGGTCAGACAAGAGTCTTTGCGACAATCTATAGCTGTTGTCAGTCAAGACACATCTTTGCTACACCGCTCAATTCGAGAAAACATTACTTATGGCTCACCAAAAGCCACCGAAGCGGAGATACAAGATGCGATACAGCAAGCCCAAGCAGACGAATTTATCCCCAAACTCATGGATAGTAATGGTAGAAAGGGCCTGGATGCTCACGTGGGAGAGCGAGGTGTGAAACTGTCCGGGGGTCAACGCCAGCGGATCGCCATCGCCCGTGTATTACTCAAGAATGCACCAATTTTGATCTTGGATGAGGCTACGTCCGCCTTAGATTCTGAAGTTGAGGCCGCTATTCAGGAGCAACTGTATAATTTGATGCGCGGAAAGACGGTTATCGCTATTGCGCACCGCTTGTCGACCATCGCCGCTATGGACCGAATTGTTGTTGTAGATAGTGGCGCGATCATCGAGCAAGGCTCACATCAAGAGCTCTTGGATCAGCACGGACTTTATGCCCAGCTGTGGGCACGGCAATCCGGGGGCCTTCTGGGTGATTTACGTCCGCCTTCCGCGATACCTTCTTCGTCTATACAAGCTTCTTAGGGCGTGTCTTTACGACGGATACAATCTATGCCCGTCCCTGATTAAGCTTCTATGGCTCAACCCATGAGTAAACCACATATCCGGAGACCTTGGAGACCCATGTATTTGCAGTCTCCCGTGGTTTGCCTGCCTGGATGTGATTTCCGGCCATCGGCTTCGATCGACCTAGCATTACCTGATTGTTATTTTCTTGACCCAAGATCTGAGGTTTGAACAATACTTTCTGTGCCCAAGACAACGACAGAGCTCGCTCAATCGCTCGATACGTTTATTGAGCGACACTTGTCCGGTCTCGATCGCCGGGCG
>JAHQVK010000200.1 GCA_019634385.1 Myxococcales bacterium
ACTAGCAGGCCATCGGAAAAGTGGGATGGGTGATCCGCGAAGGTTCTTTTCCGTGGAACGCTCTGGATGAAGAGGGCGCATACCGGGCGTATGCAACCGATGAAAGGCGAAGCCGGTCCAGACCTTCCACGGAAAAAGGACCCGCGAAGCGCTTAACTTACTTTTCCGATGGCCTGCTAGTACCCAGCCTCAGTGGTCACCGAGCGTTGCGTGCCCGGCGAGACGTAACCGCACCCCGGGTGCTCGGCCCGTGGAACTGTCGATTTAAGGACATGCGTTCAGGTTAATGTTGTAGACGAGCAGTTTGGGCGACCTTGGCCATGGTCTTTCCGATCAGTTGGCATTCGTCGGCGGTCACGCACAGCGGAGGTACCGCGTATAGGACATTTCCCAGCGGACGAAGCAGGACCGGCTCGTGCTTACAAGCTTCGAGGATTCTGGGCCCAACAGAGGACAGATATCCGCCTTTGTCGCTAATTTCAAGAGCAACGACGCCTCCCATGACCCGGAGTTCAATGCCTTTGGGATCAACGAGGTGAGTGGAGATAGCATCGGCGATCAATGCAGCGTTGGTGGCATAGCGGGTGGGGGCGTTTGCTTCTTCAGCAAGAGCGAGTGACTCAAGGGCAATGGCACAGCCCATGGGATTTGCGGTGAGCGTATGTCCATGCAGCAGCATTGCGGCCGCATCTGTACCTTGGAAGGCCTGAAAGAGCTCTTCGGTGGCAATCGTTGCCGAGAGCGGATACATCCCGTTGGTCAATGCCTTGGCTAGGCATATGATATCGGGTGTGATATCAGCCCCTTGACACGCGAACCAATGACCGGTGCGTCCAAAGCCAGTGAATACTTCATCAGCCACCATATAGATGTTGTGCTCATCGCATAGCTGCCGGATGCCTCTAGTCAGATCCGGTGATACTGGAACCATTCCCCCTGCGGCCTGAATACCTGGTTCTAAAATGATGCCTGCGATATCTGACCGACGCTCGAGTACCTCCCTAAGGGCCTCTATGTTTGGAGGTACTCGAGTGACATCGAACAATAAAGGGGTGAATGGCGCAAAGAACTGCCCGGGTTCACCGGCGGACATCGCTCCAAAAGTGTCCCCATGATAGCCGTTTTTGAGGGCTATGAAGTGGGTGCGGGGCTCTCCCCGTCGATACCACGCCTGGATGACCATTTTGAGGGCTACCTCAACGGCGGTACTGCCATCATCACTATAGAAGACCTTCTGAAGGCCGTTTGGGACCAACGAAACTAGTTTTTCACTCAGTTGGGACGCCGGCTCATGGCTACACCCCGCAAACAAGACATGGTCCAGGGTGCTAGCTTGGTGGTGGATGGCCTTCACCAATCGGGGGTGGCTATGGCCGTGTATGCAACACCACCAGGAAGCGATTGCATCCAAGAGCTGCCGGCCGTCAGCGAGATGTAACCAAGCGCCGCTTGCGCTCACTATCGGAAGTGGCGTAGGCGCCGTGCTATGTCGGGTGAAGGGATGCCAGCAGTATCGGGCGTCCTTTGTCTGCCAGGCGTTCATGAGAACCACGTATCTAGCAAAGTTGCGCCGGTCTCGTCGAGCCACTGCGTGATGGCTTGAGCGGTGACGGAGGAAAACTCGGGAAGAGAGAGCCAGCGGAGGTCTGACCGCTGACGGGTGAAGGTATTGAGATTGGCAGCATGATATGGGCCGACCACAATGACGCCTTTTACTGTGATACCACGTCGTTCTGCGGCTTCCAACGTAAGGAATGTATGATTGAGGGTACCTAGTCCGGAGCGAGCGACAAGAATGGTTGGGAAACCTAGTTGTTTGACCAACTGGCTTTGATCTTCGCTGGAGTTGAGGGGTACTAATAGACCACCAGCTGTTTCTATTACCCATGTAGTATCTGTGGGTTGCTTGAGTATCTCGTGAACCTTGTTGAGAAGCTCGGTAAGATGCACCTCCGTTCCGGCGTGTTCCGCTGCTTGGTCGATCGAAGCCGGCAGTGGGAATTGTATCGGTGGTGCTATCATTTGGTGGACCGGAAGGGCGGCCAGCTGGGCTACTGTATCTGTATCTGCGTCGAGGCCGGTTTGCACCGGTTTGAGGTATTGGGTAGTACCGGTTCGTGAAAAGTACTGGGTGAGAACGGCGGAGACAACCGTCTTACCAACGTGTGTGTCGGTGCCAATCACCGTATATCCTTTTGGCCTTTCCGGCGGTGTGTCCGAAGTCTTCGGATGGGTCAGAAGTGCATGATAGATAGCTTTTCCTAATTTGTTTATATGATCCTCGGTATGGTCTGCGTGACAGACCACCCGGATTCGACTGGTGCCACGGGGTACGGTTGGTGGTCTGATGGCTCTGACATCGAAGCCTTGGTCTTGCAGGGTGGTTGCGACCCGTAGCGCACGCTCGTCGCTACCTAATACCACGGGAACAATGGCCGCTTGCCCAAGGACTGGTTCGGTCAGGGACCAATGATCGCGGAGTTGTTGTCGAAGCTGCTCCGCCCGCGCAAACACCGTTTGGGCTCGGTCGTGATAGGCACTAAGGAGCTTGATTGATTGGCCAATCGCCGCTGCCACCGCGGGAGAGACCGCGGTGGTGTAGATGAAGCTGCGTCCGCCATTGATGATTGCGTTGATGACGGGTGCGTCCCCAACAACGAGTGCGCCGGAGACGCCCATGGATTTTCCTGCGGTAAGGGTACGGGCGAGTACTCGATCCGATGGAGGAAGCTCTGCGACTCGCCCCTGACCCTCCGGCCCCCAAAGGCCAACCGCGTGGGCTTCGTCGACGAGGAGGTAAGCGTTGTAGGTTATTGCAAGACGGATATAGTCTTCGAGGGGAGCGAGATCACCATCCATGGAGTAGACGGATTCGGTCACAATAAAACGGAACCCCCTACACGGGGTTTGACGGAGGCATTGTTCGAGATGTTCTACATCAAGATGCCGAAAAATTGTTGTTCGCGCGCGGGTCAGTCGGCATCCATCGATGAGTGATGCGTGGTTTAAGGTATCACTAAAAATACGATCATCAGGACGTACAACAGCACCAAGAACTGCGGCATTGGCATGCCAGCCGCTCGTGAACAACAAGGCCCCCTCTGTGTTACACCATTTGGCAGCCAGGTCTTCGACCTGGTCATGAATGGGGTAATGTCCACCCAGAAGACGTGAACCAGGGGCCCCGGCACCGTAAGTCCGAGCTGCATCCACCATGGCTTGGACGATCTCTGGGTGTTGACTGAAGCCTAGGTAGTCATTGCTTGTAAAATCGATGGCTCGAGCAAGGGAGAGTTGCCGAAGCCGCCCAATAGCTTGGAGGTGCTGCTCTTCGCGCAGCAGGCGATCACGGACCAAAATTGGGTGCGTTGTCATGACCAAGTTTGGTCACGTAGTTGAATAATATACGCAACCACTACAGCAAATATTGGCTGTACAGCTGTTGCTGTAGGGATGACAGAGCTAGGGCGTGTCTTCAAACTCTGGACCGCGTTCTGACTTGTTTCCCACATGTGTGAGGGGTCGGTGGCATCGCCCTCCTTTCGGGCTCCTCGGTCCGGCACATCCAGTACCCTCCCTTCCGGGGCCGACCCTTCACACCTGCGGCGACGGCGCCATCTGCGCCGCCGGAGTTTGAAGACAGGCCCTAGTTATTTCTATGGCCATCTACGGACCATTGTAGCAGAGCGCCTTCAATTCAAGTAGGGAATGTTCACGTATGTCTGCACCAGTGAGATCCACCGACAAGCTAACTGCGGAGGTTCTTGACCATATCGTCCAATCTCCTCGGTTGGAATCAATGTGGTTGAATACCCTCTCACTGTTGGAGCACGTGGGGGCTAGCAAGATCCGGCGGGCGGTTGGTGACCGCCATGATCGGCTAGATGTTCTTGATCATGCAGCTGATGAAGCTCGTCATGCTCTGGCGCTAAAGCGTCAAGCTCAAGCGATCGAACCTACGGAAGAGTATCTCGCCAAAGATGAAGCGCTCACCTACTTTAGTCGGTTAGATCACGAGAGTAACACGTGGTTGGATAGTCAGCTTGGGGGCCCTTCCACTTGGCGGGCATACCTGGTGACAACGGCGTTGATCGAACAGCGTGCGTTGCGCTTGTACCCGGCATATGAAGAGCGCACGACCCACGAAGGTGTTAGGCGAGAGTTAAAGCGCTTGGTGGGTGAAGAAGCCAAACACCGGCTGATGATAGAAAGCTCAGCCCAAGAACTTATGGCCGCTGTTGAACAAGGTTGGGAACAACTACTGGACCGAGAAGAGGGCCTCTTTGAGGTGTGGATGCAGGCGGTGTCTAAAACGACAGGGGTGGAGAAGAGCGAACCCCTCAGGGTATAGATAGAGGCATGGCGCTCAAGAATTATGGTGTTCTTAAGGGGAAAGCGAAAGATTTTGCCCTGGATGACGATGCGTCCCCTCACATTGAGCTTCTATTGGAAGCAGACGAGGTCAAGCACCGAGTGGCGATCAATGTTCGATCTAAGATAGCTCCGCATGATTTGCTATATCTTAAGCGAGAGCCATTCCTTCATCCGGTGACGAGGGCTCTTCATTCATTGCCGCAAGGGCTAACAGATATCCGTGATCAACATCCCAATTTGGCCTTGGACTATGTACGAGGCCAACTATTCTCTAGAGAGGAAATGGAGGTAGCGCCATTTACTCGGGTAGGCCCCCACAATGACCTTCGTGACTTTATTGAGCCGTTGATACAACGAGGTCTGGAAGATCCGAATCTCAGTTTCTATGCTTTTGGGGAAGCTTGGGGCCCGGAGATATCATCACCGGACCGATACTTCGGTTTTAGCCCAGGGCGTGGAATCCATGATATCCATATGAACCAGGGCTCATCTGGTCGGTTCCGCTCGACGAACGGCTCTCGGCAGGACGGGGCTTTGATTGTCCATTTTGAAGAAGAAGATCGGTGGGTGGCTGTCTTCTTAGCGTTTCAATCCCAGTCCTGGGATACAGATCCAGCCACCGGAGAGCCTCAAGGTACAGATGTGCCTCGAACCGAACCTCGGTCCCAGCCCAGACGTTCGTCGGTGGCTATTGTTGCAGCAATGGTCAATCCGTATGGCGAGGAGCGGGGTCAAGAATCGGTCACGCTACTCAATCGTTCGGATGCATCGGTGGATCTGGAGGGATGGCGTCTTGAGGATCGCAGTCATCGGTCTCAAGTATTGGTGGGCCGGATCGGACCCGGTGATACCTTGAAGGTCGTTGTCAATCCGACAGTTCAATTAGGTAACAAGGGCGGGGAAATTCGTCTGCTATCGCCGGAGGGAGCGGTTACGGATCGGGTTTCTTACCATAAGTCACAAGTAGCTCAAGAAGGTTGGACAACGATCTTTTGACCCGGGCATGCATCTGACGCTTGAGCGTTATCTGTGATGATGTCGTGATATCCTGCTACGCAGATCTTACAGCAGAAATCCCTTGGGTTGAACCCAAGTTCCTGCTTCTACGCCGGGCAATGTCCCGCTGCGCGACCCCTTGTTGATTCTAACGGAATCAGTGCCAGTGGTCTTTGCGGTATGGGCGATATGACTATTCGCAAGACCAAGCGTTTGCCCATGAGGTCGTAGACGCAGCCTTGAAGCGGATTACGAGCTATAAGCGGATAGCCTAAGAAGTGGCAGTGTCGCTCATAACTATTGGTGAATTGTAAGCAAGCGTTGCCATGACGGCGATGAATGGCAGACCGGCGAGACTTCTCCCTGAGCTAATGGCTTAGCTATCTTGTGGGAGCCTGGTCCTCGACTGAGCTGGTTGATTATGCTCACACTCAAAGAATTTCTGCGCCTGGGGTGTGTCTTTCACCCCCGGACCGCGTTCTGTCTTGCATCCAGCGTGTGCGGGTTCGGTGACTTCGACCTCCTTTCGGGCCTCCTTGGCCTGCTAGTACCCTCCCTCCGAGGCCGACCCCTCACAAACTCGGGCTACGGCGTCATCTCCGCAGCCGGAGGGCAAAGACACGCCCTAATAAGTTGGTGGACATCCAGCTGGGGGATTGCACTGGTAGCTGGGGGATTGCACTGGCGGACGACCGTGTGTTGGTTGCCGGCAACCGCTGAGATGTTGATGGCGCTGGTTAGAGCTCGTTGCACCTTGTCTTCTCCTTGGAGTGAATGGAGCAGCGAAACCTTAGGTTTGTGGGTCGGTGGCATATGGGTTTATGCTGAGCCATGTTCGCCACTTTTGGAGCGAATGCTCATCATTTACGCGGGGGGCTAGTGGGGGTCTGGATGGTCGCTATCCACCTGGTGGGGAGCACAGCTTTGGCTCAGATAACAGAAGACGAAGACAGTCTCCCCCTTTCTGATGGGCCGAATAAGACAAAAAAACGCCCTGCAGAGGAAGAAAGTGTTGCCAAGTGGGGACTGGCTTTTTCTGCTTATGGCCAATGGGGCACGTCTGTTGAACCAGACCTAACCGAGCGGCCGCAGCCATCTGCTTTTGGGCCAGGGCTTGGCCTTCGGGCCGGATACACTTTTGCCTTTGGTCTTTACACCGGCTCAATGCTTCACTTCTATTTCGGGGAGTCGGTGGAGGACCAATCCGATACCAGCGTACAGCTGGTTGGAGAGCTAGGGTACGATATTACGCCCTTTGACATTTTTCACGTCCGGCCATTTGTCGGATTAGGTTGGCACCAAGTCCAAGGAGACATTGGTTCTCCGTACAGTTCCTTTGTTTTCATGCCTGGTCTGGTTATGGATCTAGATCTTCGCCGATGGTTGTTTTTGTCTGCGGATATCCACGTGGTGTTACCTACTGAGGTAATAGAGCTGTCTGAGAAGGCAGTGGCTTTTGCGCTGGGGGCGGGGGTGAAGCTCTGAAGTTTTGGGTTTAAGACATTGTTTCCCCTACCATTTTTCAGCCTGTAAGAGCAAAGTGCACTTGAGTTGGGCATCTGGCTCAGCTCAAAGGCACGCTCAGTGAGTCCCAGCCGGAGCGTCAAATGATTTTTGCTGTATTATCGGGGCGGTACGTGGCTAGCTATGCCTAGTTGCCGGAGCAGTTCAAAAAAGACCGGACAGGTTTTGGATACACAGGCTGGGTTTAGCAGTTCGATGCCATTGCCGGCCACGCCAAGTACGGACAAAGACATGGCTACCCGATGATCACCATGGGTGGATAGTACGCCGGATGTTGGGACTCCGGGATAGATTTTCCAACCATCTCGACGTTCTTCTACTTGGATGCCGACCGCCCGAAGAGACTCGGTCATGACGGCTACCCGGTCAGACTCATGGTTGCGGATATGTTCCACCCCGGTGATCTCAATGGGGGCAGAGGCAAATGGTGCCACGGAGGCAATGGTCAGCGCGGTGTCAGAACATTGGTGGAGGTTGATTTCAAACCCACCGTTGAGTTGTTCCGGACCAATGACCCGTACTCCGGATGGAGTACTCGAGATGGTACATCCCAACCGCTCGAAGACGGATAGCACCTGAATGTCTGGTTGAAGGGTGGTCAAACTTAGGTTCTGGATAGTAATGTCGCCCTGGGTTACCGCGGCGAGAGCTGCGAAGTAGCTTGCGGTGGAGGCATCGGCTTCGATGGTGTACTCAGTGCCTGAATATTGTTGGGGGTTGATCGCAAATCGGCTGAGATCGTTTGCGGCATCAATATTCACCCCAAAGGCGCTCATCGCCGCCAAGGTCATGCGAACGTAGTTTTCCTGTACAATAGGGTCAACCACATCCACGGAGATCGGTGACTGTGCACACGGTGACCCCATCAAGACTCCGGAGACAAATTGGCTGGAGAGAGCGCCAGACATTGAAGTTTGACCACCAGGAGCGGTTGGGGAGTGTAGGGTAAGAGGAAGGCATGCTGGCTTCCCTTCGTACGTTGGCTGAGCGCCGAGTTTGGTAAGAACGGAGAGAAGGCCGTCCATGGGACGGCCATACATCTGCTCGGAGGCGGTTACTCGCAGTGGATGCCGTACACTAAACGCGAGAATACTTGTGAGGAAACGAGCGGTAGTGCCCGCTGAGCCAATGAAAATGTGCTCTGCCGTCTGCCACTCGGCGCCGGTGCCTATGACTTGGACATGATCCGGCGCGACATCCATTTTGGCACCTAGTGTTCGAAGCGATTCAATGCACCAATAGGAATCTTCGCTACGTAAGTAGTTGTGAATGGTGCTTGGGCCTTTGGCAGTGGCGGCGAGAATCAGTGCTCGATTGGTCCAACTCTTACTTCCGGTAACACTAACGGACCCTGTCACCGGGGTGGGATGGGGATCCACGCGGATGGATTGAACGCCGGGAAAGGCCGTCCAGGGGCAGGTGTCAGCAGAAGGCTTTGAGTGATTCACAGTCGGAACCGACCTAGCATTGGCCCTTGGAAACGGCAATGCGGTGGCGTTTTTCTCTGGTCTAGGAATTTGTATGCCCGCGGAGCTCTCCGGGTTGACCGATCTGAGTCGGCCAGAGGATGTGGTGTGAGTGAACAAGACCACCCATGCGCTTATCGATTTGGCGTTGTCGGAGGATATTGGCCCGGGAGATGTGACTGCCGCGCTTGTTCCCGCAGCACAAGTAGGTCGGGCGGTACTCCGAGCCAAAAGTCCCCTAATATTGTCTGGCTCGGAAGTCTTTGCGGAAGTCTTCCAGCGGGTCGATAGGCATACGGCTATCCAGTTTTATGCGGCCGAAGGTGAAGAGGTGAGCCCGGGGACAGAAGTGGCGGTGGTGGATGGACCGGTTCGTAGTCTTCTTCAGGGAGAGCGAACCGCTCTCAACTTCATCCAACATCTCTCGGGCATTGCGACGATGACCCACAAAGCAGTGCAGCTGGTGCTGGGCACGTCCACACGTGTGGTGGATACCCGAAAAACGACCCCTGGGCTACGGGTCTTGGAGAAAGCGGCTGTTAGGCATGGAGGAGGCACCAATCACCGTTTTGGGCTGTTTGACGGGGTTCTCATCAAGGATAATCACATAGATATCATGGGAGGCGTGGCGGAAGCGATCAGTGCTGCTCGCCAGACCGCCCACCATTTACTCAAAATTGAGTGTGAGGTTCGGACCTTGGAAGAGTTTGAGACCGCTCTCACTGCTGGCGCTGATGTCATCATGCTCGACAATATGGATAAGACCACGATCAAAGCTGCTGTTGAGCGCAATCGAGCCATGAATTCTCCGGCTATTTTAGAAGCATCAGGGGGGGTCACCATTGAGCAATTGGCGTCACTAGCGGCCACCGGTGTAGATTATATTTCTATGGGGGCTCTGACCCACAGTGCCCCGGCGGCAGATCTATCTCTCAAGTATCTCAAATCCAATGAATCCATTACGTATTGAGCATCATTTGGTGTTACCAAGCACCAACGATCGGGCCCTAGCTCTAGCTCGAGATGGGGTTGAGGGTGGCTGGGTGATTGTGGCTGATATGCAGACTACTGGTCGCGGTCAGCGAGGTGCGGTTTGGCATTCCCCCTCAGGGGATGGATTGTATGCCAGTTTTCTTCTGCGGCCGCGGTTATCTCCCGAGTGTATGAGCACGGTTACTCTTGCGGCAGGGGTAGCCACTTATGATGCGATTGAAGCATTGATGCCCGGGATAGTGGCCCTCAAATGGCCCAATGATCTTCTACTAAAGACCCAGTCTTGTCGGGGAGCAAAAGTGGGTGGGATTTTGGTGGAATCTGCGTCAGATTCCCAGCGGGTTCACTATGTGGTGATCGGTGTGGGGCTCAATCTCCGAGGTCAGCCGGAAACGGACGTATACCGAGCTCGCTCGTTGGAGAGCTGTGGTTGCCCACCACCAAGGGATGAGCTTTTACAGCAGCTTGGGCAAGCGCTTACTAGATGGGTTTCGGTACTGGCTGACGCAGGCGGTCGGCAAATCATTCATCGAGCTTGGGAGATGCGGGCGCTGGGATTGGGGGAGCCCATGGAGTTATGGGAGGCGGGCACGGTCTTCGAAGCGCAGTCCTTCGATGGGCTGGCGCCAGATGGTGCACTGCGCGTGCGATTGAAAGATGGCATTGAGCGCCGCTTTATGCACGGCAGACTCCGACTTGCCGCCGAACGCCGATGGGTAGAGTTTCCTTCACCATAGTATGCAGAAGAGGGTTGGGGACTGCTAACAGCGCGGGCATAGCCCGGCGTAGAAGCGGGAGCTTGGGTTTAACCCAGGTGATTTCTGCTGTATTGGGGTCGAAAATTTAGGCAACCAGATGGTTACATGAAGCCAAAGCTATTGTTGCGGCAGTACCCAACGTAGATAGTACCGATGGTATGTTCTGTGATTTAGGTTGTTGGGGGTGAGCTTCGCTGTGAACTTGGTTGACTGGCGGGCTTTGAGGCGGGTCGACTGGCGGGCCTTGATCGGGGCTGATTAGTTGTTGGTGCCGGGAGATTGTCGAGATCAGGTTTTTGAAAATCTTTGTCGAGTACATACATAAACATGACCGCCATCGAGTCTTGGTCTTGCCCGGAGGTATTATTATAAATACTGATCAGCTCATACTCGTGGTCTTTGTACAGCTGAATCCCTTTCGTGTTCGAGTAGTATTCTACGTGTTCGAGACCGATCTTATTCTTAGGGTTGGTAGCCTTGGACTTAAAAACCGTCTTCTTGGCGGTGAGGTCTCGCAATTCTAAAGACTCTGCGAAAGGATGCAAGTGAACCGCTATGTAGTGAGCTGTAGTGTCATAGGGAAGCTTCATGTAGTAGGTGGACGGGGTATGATTTTCTTCTTTGCCCGGCTTCACTATCCAATGGCCGGAGAATTGTCGGCCAAATTTGTCTTTTAAGCCGTTCCCAGATGCGGACTCCCCTAATAAACATCCTTCCCACTGCATGTTTTTCTTATCAGGGGTATTATAGAAGCCATCTTTGCCTTCTATCAGCACCAATCCGTTAGCTGCTTTCATGAACAAGGGGCGCATCTGCCCGACAATGTGTTCATCTCGAATGTAGCTGATGGTAACTCGATGCCGGGTTTGGACATTGGGATTATCGATATTGAGGTTGAGGACCTGAGTTTGGAGGGTTAGTGGCTCAGAAGATAAAACAGGAATGCCGAAGCCCGGGGGAAACTGGATGTCGTATTGGCCTTGAGAGAGCGTAAACAGTCGATTCGAAGCCGTCTTTCTCCAATTAAATAGCTTTCGGTGCTTGGTGATATCAATATTAAGGTTAGCATGACACATGAAATCCTGAGGCATTACTGTCTTACCATCGGGGCTAACCATCTCCGCACGGTAGCCAGTGATCCATAGAAGTTCGGGCTTTTTTCCGGGCTTATATCCGGCCAAGTACCGTTGAAATCCGCTCTGAGGCCCCTTCATGGACCGGTATTTTTTATCCACTGTATAAACCTTGGACAAAAATACGTCGGTCTCGATATTTGTTTTGGGAGGTTTGGGGGGACGACACCCCAAGCTCAAACTGAAAGAGCAGAAGAGGGTGATGGTCACCCGGGTGAGAAAAAGAGGTGAAAAATAAGAAGACATGACGTCCTCCTTTGTAGCCCAAGGGGGTCGTATGAACCAACCATGGTCGGGCGATTTTAGATAAATGGTAAAGGGAAATCGTGAATCAGGGTGCAGCGAAGATGTCCTCGAAGGCTCATTGAGTTGCCAAAATTGGCCAAGCCTTAAGCTGTCGATTGATCTGACCAAGCAACCATCGTTGGGCAGTCGTTCTGTAAAATGCTTGGGCGCGTCTATGAATACTACGGTGGGTCATGGAATGCTAGCAGCCGGTTGATCTAATCTACCCCTGCACGCATCTGTCGGCCGTTCTTTCCGTGAAAGGTCCTGACCACGAAAAGTCTCTTCTCGGTCACGTACCCCCAGGTACGCTCGCCTCGTCGTCAGAGCGCATCACGAAAAGCCGGGCTCGACAGCTACACACATGGCCAAATCAACCGGCTGCTAGGGCGCGTCTTTAAGATCGGTATCGAACTATCGAGAAGTACCTGGTTCGACCGAATGTCTGGAGGAGGGCTAGTCCTGAGTCGCTGACCGAGTGGCCGTGGCCAGGGCGTGTCTTTACCCTCCGGATGTGGAGATGACGCCGTATCCCGAGGGTGTGAAGGTTCGGCCCCGGAGGGAGGGTACCGGACCGAGGAGCCCGAAAGGTTGGCGAAGCCACCGAGCCCTCACACATGTAGGAAACAAGTCAGAACGCAGTTCGGAGGGTAAAGACACGCCCAAGCCGCTGGCTGAGCTGACCCAGTTAGCATTCTACGGGTGGTCTTGTTGTGCAATATTTCCGCTGACTTAGTCTGTCATCGGTTGTAGAGCAGAGACCACTTGAATTGATTCTGTAAGAATCAACAAGGGGTCTCTCAGCGGGTATAGCTTGGCGTAGAAGCAAGAACTTGGGTTCAACCTAAGTGATTTATATTGCATATCGTCATTATGTGCCCTCGTTTTCGAGATGTTCCACAAAAGGCTACCTCGAATTTATCCTCACCGGGCTAAATCAACCGGTTGCTAGACTGTCTCTTTTGACTGGCTTTGCCTTTCATCGGTACATATGCTCAGTATACATCCTCTTAGCAGCCGGTTGATTTGGCCCGGTGTGTAGCTATCGAGCCCGGCTTTTCGTGAAACGCTCTGACGACCGATAGTAGTGACACGCGCTAAGAAAGGTCCCAAACGGCCTTCAAGGTTGCTTGATCGGGGTATTATAAACGAGAGATTTTGTTGCTGCCTACCTGATTTACGATAGAAACGACGTGTTCAGCCAAAGCTTGAGTTTTTTCAGGAGTGTAGTGGCCGTCTGCCATAAAGTTAGCAGCGTCGGTGGAGCTAAAGTGGTCCGTCGATGAAACCAGTGTGATGTCTCTCCCTGAGAGGTCCCTGCGTAGCCATGCCGCTAGGTGCCCAGGCTCACCCCGAGAGTGGAGGAGCACCACAATGAAGGTCTGGCCCTTAGACTTGCATCTTTGCTCGATTTTGCGCAGGAGGTGAGGGACGGCGGCGACGAACGGATTGTCCGTCATATATCCTAGTCTAGGTGAATAGACACTAGCTGTAACTTTGGAATAGACGCGTTTGGACCAAGCCCGGCGCAAGAGTCGGAAAAATGCGGAGTTGTCGAATACATTTTCGTAGTACAGTAGATCATTCCAAGCTGGATCGTGGGCACGGAGTTGCGCCAGATGCTGCCACCATCGAGCATCACGAGCACGAAAAATTTCTACAAATTCATCTTGTTCGTCTATTTGCGGATATATAGTTATGAGTCTGTCTTTCTCCCATCGGTAACTAGGAAATGTGTATGGAATGGGTGATTCAAATGAGGCGCCTATCGTTGAGTTTGACTGTATGAATGGAATAGATTTAGAAAGAACACCCACCACAATATGAGTAGCGTCTCTATGTTGTCCGTCGTTTTCAATCAGAGCGTAGGAATGGTTAAATGGCGCTGATGGTCCCCCTCGGGCGCTCACCGAAATAGTATGATCAATGGTTTTAATGCTGTCTGCTATCTGATTAGTAAAAGACATGCCGTAGATGGCAACCCGTTTCTTCGTTTGGTGCCAATTCTTGGGTACCGATCTTCTAGCTTCATTGGCTATCCATCCCGCCTTGATGGTTGGATCGGGATCTTGTCCGGGGTGACCTACCTTTCGAGTGAGTTTTGCTTCGATACTTCGTCCGAAGAACAGATATCTTTCAATAGATGTTTGTGGATTTCTATGGGATTCTGCGGATGAGAAAAAAAGCCCAATGCTTAGGTCGAAGACCAGTACTATAATACAGGCTCCCATGAGATGAAGGCTAAACTCATAGCGCCTTCGAAATAGTTCAGAACTGAAAATAGATGAAAGTACTTGCTTCATTGGAGAGCCCCATATTGATAATGATAACGATTAAGCCAATAAGCACGCCACGGACAACCGGTGGCCAAGCTCTGTAGAATGAGTCTTTGCCATGAATATAGGTCATGGCCTCCCAGGGAATAAGAAACAGTAAGCCCACGAGCGTTCCGAGTGGGGGGCGAGGTATGATGGATGTTGTCCATCCGGAGGTGGAGCTCAGTACAGAGAACATATATGATATTTGAGAAAAAGACTCAGCTCTGAAAAGTAACCACCCGATACAAGTTAGATGGAAGAACGTGGCTATTGATAGAACTCGAATAAGCCAGGTGTATATAGAGGCCGCCGGTATTTGTGAGATTGGCCGATGTTCATCTGCTGTATTCGATTGAAAAAACCGAAATATGCAGAGCAGGGTTCCATGGTAGATTCCCCACAAGACAAAGTTCCCGGCAGCGCCATGCCACAATCCCCCGAGCACCATAGTTAGCATGAGATTGCGATATGTTGAAAAGTTACCTCCACGATTACCGCCCAAAGGGATATATAGATAGTCTCTCAGCCATGTGGATAATGAGATGTGCCATCGTCGCCAAAAGTCACTAGGGCTTCGAGCAAAATAGGGCGCATCGAAATTTCTCATCAAATCGATACCGAAGAGCTTCGACGTCCCGCGGGCGATGTCGGTATATGCCGAGAAGTCACCTAGGATTTGGAAAGCAAATGCATAGGTTGATAAGGTTATGTCCAGCGGGCTTAGGGCGGCTTCGGTGGTGAAAATGGCGTCAACTGATCGGCTCAAGCCATCAGCGATCGCGATCTTTTTCATCAGCCCCAAAAGGATGAGAAACATGCCTCTAGAAACTTCACCAACCGTTATAGTTCGTGGCTTTGTAAGAATGGGAAGTAGATGTTTGGCTCGTTCGATAGGGCCAGCCACGAGTTGAGGAAAGAATGCAACAAAGAGTGCGAAGTCGAGTAAATTTCGAGTGTGCTGGAGTTTCCCTCGATACACGTCGATGGTGTAACTCATCGTTTGGAAGGTGTAGAAGGATATACCCACCGGCAAGACTATGTGGAGAGCGGGTTGACTCGCTTCGAAGCCCAGTTGGTTTAGGGCGTATGTTGCGCTATCGATAAAGAAGCCGAGGTACTTGAAAACGCCAAGGAGTCCCAGGTTGACGCTCAAAGACACAACCAATGCTCGTTTACGTGCGGTCTCAGTCCCGGAGTCAAGGATAATACCCGCGACATAGTCCACGCTTGTTGATAAGATGATCAAGGACAGAAATCGCCAGTCCCAACAGCCATAAAAAAAGTAACTTGCAATGAGGAGTAGAAAGTTTTGCCCTCGGTGAGGAAGGAGGTTATAGCTGCCCCAAACAATTGCCAGAAATAAAAGGTACTCAAGAGATGCGAAGTTCATAAATTGGGCCTCTTCGCGACCGCAGCAAACGAGTGGACTAGGTCCAAGCCCTTAGGTCTCGGCCTGACTAGGTCTCTGTGCGCTGCGCATTGGCTACCGCGGGAGAAATTTTTTGGGCTAAAACTGAGAGGCCTCTGCCGCACATCACAAGCAAAACTCATCGGGAATTGTGCCAAGTATTTTGCGACATACAAGCTAGTAAAAAATGCCTTGGAACTAAAGAGGCTGTACTTCGAGACTGATGAGGGCGCAACATGCCAGCACGTAGTGGTGAGGAACGCGATTTCGCTAAAATAGAGGGAGACCGCTGCTTCGCGGAACTCTGTTTGCTGAGATGGCCTCCGATACTGATCAACGAGCATTGTTCCGGGCTCCGCAATGGACGTATACGAATCTTAATTAGATCAACATCAATAGTGAACGACAAGAAATGGATGCTTGCCCTTGCTAGTGTCCACAGTCACTAAAGCTATGGTAATTCCCTAGAGGCCCTTTTTGAGACTTAATGGTCACTACAGCAATCTAACTTAGAGGGTAATTATGGCATTGCGGTTTATGCATACTTTACAGGCTCCTTAGTCAGGTCTTTGCTGTATAATACAAACGCAAGTCACCCACAGTATTGATCTAACAACAATAAAACTCGGTCGGACTGTAGCTGAGCCACAGGGATGGTGTCAATCACCTGTCCGCTATGAGTTGCGTCGACGACGGGCAGTTGTTTTCAACAGCGCGAGCCGAATAGACAGTCTCCGTTTATCAATTTGGTTGCTGATAGACTGGTCGCCATAGCCATGTGTCCTAGCAGGCCATCGGAAAAGTGGGCTGGGTGATCCGCGAAGTATCTTTTCCGTGGAACGTTCTGGATGAAGAGGGCGCATACCGGGCGTATGCAACCGATGAAAGGCGAAGCCGGTCCAGACGTTCCACGGAAAAAGGACCTGCGAAGCGCTTAACTCACTTTTCCAATGGCCTGCTAGGGCGTGTCTTTAAGTTCCGGACCGGGCTCTGGCGTGTATCCAGCGTTTGTGAGGGCTCGACAGCTACACACATGGCCAAATCAACCGGCTGCTAGTAGATCTGGCATAGGTATATTTTGTGTGGGGGTATTGTTCGTGTTATCAGCATAAACCCGTTATAGTTTGCATTGATTTGCCGCCTTATTAGGCAACTACTGTCCACGTGCAGAAGCTTTGTCCGTAAACCGGTAAGCGCCGGATGATGATGGTCATATACCATCAAAACTTGGAGGGCTCGGGATGGCCTCAGTTTGACTTGGGCCTATCAACAGTATGGCCTCCAGCGCTTGCGGTTCGGGTTTATACCGATTCAGATGTGACTTGGACCGGGGAGGAGATGACCTATCTTCATTGGTAAAGATAATAGGGTCTTCGGGATCAGTTGGCTGTGTTTGTCGCCACCGCAGAGCATCTCTCGGGAAGGCGACTCTTAGCAGCCTGTTGATCTAGCCCTGCAGGCATCTATCGGCCGGTCTTTCCGTGAAACATCCTGACCACAAGAAGTCTATCCTCGGTCGCGTACCTCCAGGTACGCTCGCCTCGTCGTCAGAACGTTTCACGAAAAGCCTGGCTCGATAGCTACACACTGGGCTAAATCAACAGGCTGTTAGTCGGCGCAGGCAGTAATGAAATCAACGGGCTCACGATGGCTATGGATTACGAGACCGAGCGAGTTCGAACTA
>JAHQVK010000201.1 GCA_019634385.1 Myxococcales bacterium
CAACAGAGAAGATGGATATTTTGGGAATTGCCCGCGACCACAGGGTGATGGGATGAGAAGAAGACACCCTCAGCAAGTGCTTACCGCACCAGTTGATGAAGGGAGGGCCCAAGACTTTCGGCTCGGAGGGTGGCTAGAAAAATGCTTTGAGACCGAGGGCACCAAAAAGGGATGACAACGGTAGTTAAATCTAGCAGCCTGTTGATCTAGCCCTGCACGCATCTATCGGCCGGTCTTTCCGTGAAACATCCCGACCACAAGAAGTCTCTCCTCGATCGCGTACCGCCAGGTACGCTCGCCTCGTCGTCAGAACGTTTCACGAAAAGCCTGGCTCGATAGCTACACACTGGGCTAAATCAACAGGCTGTTGAGTCAAGATCTGAGATTGGATCACTATTTTCTGTGCCAAAGTTACACCTCGGACTCGACCCATATGAAGGGCGGAGCTGGAGAGGTTTTCATAGATACTTCGTCATGGTCGCCTTCCAAATCACTTGGGTTTGAACCCGAGTGACTGCTTCTACGCCGGGCTATGCCCCCCTGCGCGACCGCTTGGTGATTCTTACAGAATCAATTCAAGGGAGCTTTGCTGTACTACAGAAATCACTTGGGTTGAACCCAAGTGACTTCTTCTACGCCGGCCTATGCCCCCGCTGCGCGACCGCTTGGTGATTCTTACAGAATCAATTCAAGGGGGCGTTGCTGTAATGCACGCCTTCATAGCGTTGCACCGAGAGCTCTTTTTCCCCATCCACTCGGAATAAGGGGAAGTAGAACCAATTCTGTAGGGCCTTGCGGAAGGTCTTTATTCGGAAAATAGCTCGGTACCCTTTTGCCAACAACGGATACCAAACACCTCAAGATAACACCGATCAGGTAATGCTAAGGCGTGTCTTTAACCTCCGGCGAGCAAGATGACGCCGTAGTCCGCGCTTGTGAGGGGGCGGACTACGGAGGCTGGGTACCGGATATACCCGGCCGAGGGACCCGAAAGGGGGAAGAAGCCACCGACCACGCACAAACGCTGGATACAAGTCAGAACCCAGTCCGGAGCTTCAAGACACGCCCTAGAAACTAGCGGTATCAAGTTAGCTAGAAACCCCGAGAAAGTGATCATAGCTCGCCTCGGTTTCGATCTATTTAAGAAAAAGTGTTAGACCTTGTACGAATTTCGCAACACATCCTAAAGTACTTGGTCCGGTGTGCTTCCCATTCAAGAACAAAACACACTCCATAACACAAGGCGTCAATTTCCTTCAATATGAAAAACACCAATCCAACTCACGTCCGCTATCTCATTCTAGCTACATTGTTTATTGTCACGACGATTAACTATGCTGACCGTGCCACAATATCGATCACTGGAGCTGCGCTACAAAACGAACTCGGTATTGACTCCGTTAGTCTCGGTTATATCTTTTCCGCTTTTGGTTGGGCATATGTCCTCGCTCAGATACCCGGCGGCTGGCTATTGGACCGATTTGGCTCAAGAACTATCTATGCAATAAGCATATTTGCTTGGTCATTATTCACCTTACTTCACAGTTTTGCCGGATTTCTCACCGGATTGGCAGCTATCACTACCCTCTTTCTATTGCGTTTAATGGTAGGTTTAGCAGAGGCACCATCCTTTCCCGGCAATGCCCGCATTGTTGCCTCGTGGTTCCCAACCTCCGAACGAGGCACAGCAGCTGCAGTTTTTAACTCTGCCCAGTATTTTGCAACCGTCATTTTTGCTCCCCTCATGGGATGGATTACCTACACTTGGGGGTGGGAATACGTTTTCCTTGTTATGGGTGGTTTGGGCGTACTCATTTCTATCGCCTGGCTAAAAATAATATATAATCCGACCGAGCATCCCCTCATCAACAACGCTGAGCTCACATATATTCAGCAAAATGGAGGTCTCATAAATATTGACCAAAAGAAATCCCCCACTCGGAGCAATAATGACTCAGGACCAAAACGGTCATATGTCCGGCAGTTGTTAAGCAATCGAATGTTGCAAGGTGTATATCTAGCTCAATTTTGTATTAATGGCATAACCTATTTCTTTTTGACTTGGTTCCCCATATACCTTGTCCAGGAGCGGGGCATGTCGATCCTTAAAGCAGGCTTTATCGCTTCGCTACCGGCAATCTGCGGCTTTTTGGGAGGCATTCTTGGGGGAGCAGCTTCAGACTCCCTCTTGCGTAAAGGCTATTCGTTGAGTGTTGCCCGTAAGACACCGATCGTAATTGGTCTTAGTCTTTCGACGAGTATGGTTATATGCAACTATACAACTACTGAGTGGGTAGTAGTTGCGATCATGGCTCTTGCGTTTTTTGGCAAAGGCATTGGTGCTCTCGGATGGGCCGTCATTTCAGACACCTCCCCTAGTCAAATCTCTGGTCTAGCTGGCGGCCTTTTCAATACTTTTGGAAATATCGCCGCGATTACTACACCAATCGTTATCGGTTATATTATCAAAGCCACCGGTTCTTTCCAAATAGCTCTTCTCTACATCGCCATCAACGCGGCCGTGGCCGTGTTCAGTTACTTAGTCATCGTTGGGCCCATCAAGCGTATTGAATTGATCGAGACCACCTGAGAGCCCGGTTTTAGACTCATTCTCCAGTTGAAATCACTTGGGTTGAACCCAAGTTCCTACTTCTACGCCGGGCTATGCCCTGCTGCGCGACTACTTGGTGATTTTTATTGAATCACCAAGTAGGCTTTGCATTGCAGCAGAAATCACTTGGGTTGAACCCAAGTTCCTGCTTCTACGCCGGGCAAGCAGCCGGTTGATTTGGCCATGTGTGTAGCTATCAAGCCAGGTTTTTGTGAAACGCTCTGACAACGAGGCGAGCGTACCTGACGGTACGTGACCGAGGAGAGATTTCTAGTGGTCAGGACGTTTCACGGAAAGACCGGACGATAGATGCGTGCAGGGCTAGATCAACCGGCTGCTAGGTCTCGCTGCGCGACCACTTGTTGATTCCTATAGGATCCATTCAAGTCGTCTTTGCTGTAGCATCAATATAGTGAACTCATTGATTTTTTTCTCATCCCACTATGCCACTTTTTTCGGTGACGATAACATCTTAGCTATCAGCTCTTTGTCTATTGGTTTTCCGATAAAGTCATCCATGCCCACAGCAAGACACTTTCCTCGTGCATCACTCTGCGCAGTCACCGCCACAATAAGCACATGATTTTTTGGGCCTTCTCGCTTTCGAATCTCCCTTGTGGCCTCAAATCCATCCATAACCGGCATTTCACAGTCCATAAGTATCGCCTTATATTTACCATTAACAAACCGCTCTACGGCTTCTAGGCCATTTTCTGCCAGTTCAACGTGAAAACCAAGGCGCTCAACCAGCCGAACAAGGACTCGTTGATTTACTCTGTTGTCTTCCACCACCATCACTCGAGATTGACTATTCTCAGCCGCCGGATGAGCTTCATGCTCATTACTGGAGCCATCGGACTCACTGAGTGATGCTTGAGCCCGTGGGTCTTTACGATCATCTTTGGTCCGAGATGGAGACTCCTCCAAGGTTGGAATCGGTTCAAGTAATACGGGAGACTCAGAAACGCTGCCATGCGGTCGTTCGAGATGCCTCGCTTCCTCAATAGTTGCTCGTATCTCAGGTAAATCGCCGATATTTTTTCGATACCACTTTTCGAGAACATCTGCAAGCATACGTTTTTCCGCAGGCTTCGACATATAGATATCTACATCGATGCTAAGATTTCTCAATTTCTCATCGGTGGCAATCACCATTATAGACTGTTTTTTAGTACTTATTAAGTTGCTGCGGACCCTACTTATCATCTGATCTAAGTCAAGCCCACCTAGCTCATCGTCGATGATGATTAGTCCATAATCATTTTTCTGTAAAGCCCTTAACGTTTCATCCTCAGACCCCACTGCCACAACCCGATAGCCTAAGGTTTGAATCATTCGAGTATATAACTTTCGCTGTTCCCCATCTGATTTGATCAAGAGAACCCTTGGTAACAGACCAGCCAATGAGCTCTTTAGCCTGAGCTTTCCTGAGGTTATATCTGCGGTTTGGACTCTATCCCCCTGTGGCAGAGGAAGCTCTACACAAAAAGAGCTTCCTCTACCCAGTTGACTCTGCACCGAAATCTTTCCATTCATTAACTTCACGATGCTTTTTACAATCGCCAACCCCAGACCGGTACCTCCGTACTTTCGAGTAGTCGATGTATCTCCTTGACAAAAAGGTTCAAACAGCGACGGCAAATGCCCAGCATCAATACCCACCCCAGTATCTTTTACTTCCAACCGAATCCAACCATTCTTGGGAGATGTTACCGCTACCCTAACGTGTCCTTCTTTGGTAAATTTTATGGCATTACCCACCAGATTATGTGTTATTTGCTCAATACGAGTAACGTCACCATAGACAATCTTTGGCACAGAAGCATCAATACTGCACAATAATGTGTTGCGGTTTTCGCGAGCAGCAGGATGTAAAGATTTACATACATTTTCAATGCTTTCCCCTATAAACAAAGGCGAGTGATCAATAATCATCTTATTCTCGCCTATTTTTGTGTAATCCAGAATATCATTGATCAAACTTACAAGCAGCCGACCAGAATGGATGATGGTATGCACGTGTTCCCGTTGGCTTTTGGAAAGATTTGTATCTTCTAAAAGTTGACTAACTCCGATGACACCATTGAGGGGTGTCCGCATTTCATGACTGACGGCAGCCAAGAAATTGGCTCGTGCTTGAGTAGCCTGCACCAACATTCGAGCATTGGTTTTTGTAAAGTCAGCAGAAAGAGTTGATAAGACAGAAACACTCGCTAAAGAGATACTTGCGGCTAGAACCATTTCGCCTGACCCTCCTGTAAGCCAAAGGCATGAAACGGTCGATAGGGTCATTAGCGTCGCTAGAAGTAGGCAATCTCTAAGCCCCAAAAAAGTAGTCATCGTTGCTATAAATGGCAAGGTAATGGACCAAACTGGTCCTGAGGGTCCGGTTACATACTGCATATAACCCAACAACAACGCCGAGCCGACGAACCGGATATAGTGAGCTATTCTATCCGGCACATGGCGGAATGCTATCAGAGATGATATAATTAAGTTATATATAGCGCTTAAAATTGCCACCATCAAAGTCTCTAACGGACTTAGACTAAAAGGCAGGCATGACCCCATCATAATAACCATGATTCCAGGCATGGTGCGGTCCATCTTCCGCATACCGGTAATGCCAAGGCCAACTTCGTCGAATTCTGACTCAGCCTGCGTTGATAACTTCATGGTTTGCCTCGCCCCCGCAACATGAGATCCTACTCGGTACCGGGTACTGCATGGTTGAGATATCGACCATGCACCCAACCTCAAAAAAAAATTTCGCGGGGCTAGGCTTTTCGAGCGGTGAGTGTCCCTCAGTGATGCACTGATCCAAAGTTAGTGTAGTGAAGCTGACTATTTGGATTTATCTGGAGCGTCTGTCCGACGGTCTTCGCATTATAGCCCAGACATACAGCAATCTCTTTATTCTCTATCCATTCGGAGGCCATGAGGACAATCCTGACTCAGAGAACGAACCGATGGGGCTAGCAGCCGGTTGATTTAGCCCTGTGTGTAGCGATCGAGCCCGGCTTTTCGTGAAACGCTCTGACGACGAGGCGAGCGTACCTGGCGGTATATGACCGAGGAGAAACTTCTCGTGGGCAGGACCTTTCACGGAAAGAACGGCCCATAGATGCGCGCAGGGCTAGATCAACCGATTGGCAGCCGCATTCAACAGCTCATCGCGACCAATACTACCATCGGACGATGAACCACTCGAAGGACTTGGGTTTGTAGGACATTTTAGAAATACCGAATCACAGAAATTTTGAAAATTTCCTTCAAAACCGCAAGACGGAGTCATTCCAACGCCCAGGATGCAAATCAGAGCGGGAGAGAGTTTACTTTTCATTCTGGATTCCGAGATCGCAAACATGTCAATGAATCAAGTTACTTTGACATATATATCAAGACTTGACTTGGAAGTCATAGAGACAAACATCCGCGTCGTCAATCCTAGCTGCCAAATTGTTACTCGAACACAAGAACATACGTGAGTATATATTCCCTGATATCAACAAGCCTGTCGTCGGTCTCAAACAATAGACCCGGAGCGTATATGAATAAAGCCGACCTTAAAGCCCTTAGTAGATCCTTTCGCGTCGTCATATAACCAATTGCATCATGCACAAATACGCCATCAAACAGTTGATTGAGTCGGATATCCTTCATATCACCGCAAATATGTATGCATTCTGAGCTTTATAGAGCAAACTATTTCCCTTGTTCAAAAAACTCTTTAGCTAAGTCCTGAATGAAATCCATCACAACACGAACTCTGGGGACTACACGTAGCGTTCGATGCACCAATAACCAGAGCTCAAAACTGGCTGGTGCTGGTAATCCGAAATCAAGTTCCTCAATCTCGGGATAAATAACTAAGGCCTCTTGAGTAAATATACCAGCTCCTAAGTTATGTTGTATAGCAACAACCAAGGAGTTTAAGTTCGTAACTTCTAATCTCGCCGGTGGTGCATAGGCACTCATCCACTGATTTTCGGGAAGCTGCGTACCCGAAGGACTAACCAGCGCCACCCATTCGAGGTCACTCGGGTTACTATAATTTTTTCCTGCAAGATAGATCTTAGAGGCACAAGGAGCCAGATGTAGAGTTGCCAGTTTCTTAGAAAAAAAGTCACTATAAGGAAAAGGAATGTTTCTCAAAGCGATATCGGCCTCCCTTTTTTTCGATATTTGCCAACCTCAACCCAGTTATTAGTTGTATGTCTAACTTAGGATACTGTGTCATCAGTCGAGAAAGATTGGGAATGAGCAGCAAGTCGGCCAAGGACTCCGTTACAGCAAGCCGCACGACGCCCCCCACCTCTGTAGAAAGCCCGGTTGCCGCCACCTGCAAGCGATTCAAACTACGCTCAGCCGACTCTGCCTCTGGATAGAGAATTTCGGCTGCATCTGTCGCCATCAAACCATCTCGGCGCCGTTCAAACAGCGCAAGCCCCAGCATATCTTCTAGGCGGGCAATCCGTCGGCTGACTGTAGATTGTTCCATGCGAAGCGACCTCGCCGCAGCGGAAAAACTGACCGACCTTTAGGCGGCCAAAAAAACTCGGTAGTCGTCCCAAGCCGGACCGGAGTCATGCATTTGCGCATAGTAACCATCCGCATACACCACTTCTCAAGCACCAATGCACAACGCATGCTTGAAGCATGATTCTTACCGTTTTGGGTCACCCGAGTCCTGGCAGTTTTAACGAAGCCTTGGCTGAAGCCTACACGCGAGGTGTGCAAGAAACCGGGCGCGAAAGCACGCTGATTCGACTGGCTGACTTGAACTATGACCCCGTTCTTCACACAACCCAAGAAGGACAAGAGCTGGAGCCAGACCTTCAATTTTTTCGAGAGCAAATCTTGAGAGCGCAGCATATCAACTGGGTCTTCCCTGTGTGGTGGGGAAGCAGTCCAGCTTTGCTCAAAGGTGTGATCGACCGAACATTTTTGCCTGGATGGGCTTTCAGACTCAAGAGCAATGGCATGCCAGAAGGACTATTGGCCGGACGAAGTGCACGTACCCTAGTCACGATGGATGCACCGTCCTGGTTTTACCGACTTATGTATGGCCGCTCAGCGCATAATGCATTTAAAAATGCAACATTATGGTACGTGGGATTTAAACCCATTCTATCATCCACATATTATGCTGTACGAACGTCATCGCCTAAGCAGCGAGAGAAATGGCTTAAACAAGCTGAGCAACTAGGGAGAAAAGATTCGAACGTTTCACAACAAAGTAACCCATCTGCCAAGAAGATATACTTCTATATCTACTGGCATGCTTTCAAACATCGCTAGAACCACGGGGCTACTTGCCCTAGTTGCACTCCCCATCCAGCTGCATAGCCAGCCGTCTTCCGCCCAAACTTCGCTTGTTGACTGCCAATTCGCAGGGAACACCTTGTGGGAAGCCTCGAA
>JAHQVK010000202.1 GCA_019634385.1 Myxococcales bacterium
AGATGATAGCAAACCACCAATAAAACTAGGAAGAAGCCCAACCGGAGAAGGATCACCAGAATCTCACAAGCATCCATCAGATAGTAATATAGGGCAAGCAGCTGATAAATTTTATGAAACCGCTCATTCTCCCCTTATATCTTCGCCCTCCGATATCGAGCGTGAAGATACCAATTCGATCGTAAAAGCAAAGCATGAGCACATCAGCGCACAATCTTTGGAGGAAAAGGGCAATATCATAGGCAAAGAACTTGCCTATGAAGTCGACGTAGCCTCTGCTCCAAATGAAAATCCATCCTCTAATCCAGAAATTGAACGCCTCAAATCTTCCCCAGAGCAAACCGCTCACTGCCATCTGGAAAAAGCAGCGGCTGAACAAGTCGCGTATGGATCAGCAGAATTTCTCTTTGGTACCGGGAACTCCTCTGCTCATGACGAAGACCTTTCGACCGGACAGAACAGCCATTTGGGGAACCATCTTCTACCCACCGACAATCAACCTCGCCTGAAGGATCATCGCCCTAACCATAAATGCTCACCCCCAAGAGATTATGTTCCCGCTATTGAGGGTAGCCTCAGTGGTAGTGAGGTCCCCTCTTTCATACTAAAGACATACAAGACATACGTTCTGAAAACCTATATTCCCGCCATTGAGGGTAGCCTCAGTGGTAGTGACGTCCCCTCTTTCGCACTAAAGATAGACGTTCTGAAAACCAAAAATCTTGGCCGAATAGAGACATCAAAACATTCCGCCAGCCACGAAAAAAGCAAACTAAAAATAGAACTGCCTCCTGACGACGCTAGAGCCACCTCACCCTACCACGAGACTTTTTCAGCCACATTTCCTGATGACAAAGATGGCGATCTTATCAATCCCATACCGCTTCCTACCCAATCCGAAGTTACTTCGTCCGCACCTGAGGCTGAAAACATAATCGCTAACTCGATCTCCTTGGACCAAGAACTCGAAGCTCTTGAAAAAGCGCTCGAGGTGCCCTCCCATCTCGAAAGCGAACTCGCTGCCCTTGAAGATATGCTCGACAGGGTGCCTACCATCAACCCGTCAACTAAGCAGCAAATTGCTGACATCACAATGGAAAAGGAGACTCTACCACCTGATATTTCCCGTAGTAGCGTGTTACGAGGAATTGATTGGGCAACACATTTAGCTAGCGGCCCGGCTACCGACGAACAAGAGAGTTCAATTGGGGTGGAGCACAGCCCTCCTATATCTTCAGGTGAATCAACAGCATCCGGTCCTGATCCGGAGCTAGATCAATTTCTTGGCTGGTTAGGACCAGAAGGAGGCCGCTTTTCTAACAACAGCCATTCAGATATACCCTCCACCGCAAAAAGCAGGTTCCCATCATCTCAGAATCAGCAAAAAAGCGACGATAGTGATTCTATAGATCCACATCTATCCAACTCTGCTCCCGGACTCATGCGAGATCCTTCCATAGGCCACAGGCCTAGCATTGCTGGTATGGTGCCACCATTCAATCACGGAGAGCTCTCAAACGAAGCTACGAAATCTGAGATCCACAACGTCAGTAGCCTAGCGAGATTGACTCAAGAATCCTCGGGAGATACTTCGTTTGACAGAGCCAATGATGAAGCAACTCTACGCCAAGCCGTCTTCATTGCTCAGGACGCCATCTCCGAGGGCAACTATCAAGTCACCGACCTACCCCGAGATGAAGAGCCTCAAACCACGTGGATCGACGACCCAGAAGAGTTCCCACTGGACACAGATAATGAGGCCATCTCCTCATCACCGCGCCTTAATCGTGACGATGACGATAATGGTGAGTCTCAAGCACCAACCCCTAGGCCTAGGTCTCAACCACAAGCACTACCAACTGCTCATGCACTCTCCGTCGCCTCGATCGAAAGCAGTGCTCTAAGTGCTCACCTACCAGTAAGACAATCAGATCAAAATAAACCACTCTCCACTCAACCCCAACGTCACTTAGATAACCAGGAAGACGAACTACTTCCTTTCCAAAGCAATATCCATCTACGCGAACGAAATCCCACAACCAATCCTTTGCGTTCTTCCGGTGATTCATCAAGTGAACTATCGAGCACCTCAAGGGAATTGGTTCCTGCAACAAGGCTACGGCTTGCTCTGTACGTAACGGATGATAACATCCGACTAGGGTATCTGAAGAACGGCCAAATTGAGTCGCTGGCAAACAATAACCATCAACTTAACCCAGCATGGGTGGCCATCAACCATGAGGGTTCGCTTGTATTCGGCGAGTACGCGGTAAGAATTGCGACACAATATCCAGAACGAGCTGCACCTATAAAGTCGATCTTGCATGCAATCAGCTTAGAGCCTCGAGGGCCTTATAGTCACGAGCTACATATAGAGGAAGATGATGCTCGCAACTTACTTCTTTTACTCGACAACCAATGGATACCAATCTCAGAGCTCTTCACTCTCTATTTCCAGAGAGTCTATCACATCGTATCAAACGAGTTTTTCCATGGCGACATAGAACTAATCCTTGCCATCCCTGCAGAAATGAATGAGCGGAGTATGTCCACTCTTCGCGATGCTGCCAGTGACGCATCTTTTCCTGCGGTACGACTAGTTCCTATACCTCTTGCGCTACTGGGAGCTTTTGGTTTCGGTCAGGGAGCGGTAGATATCGCTGTAAGCATCGAAATCGGGCTCACCTTCACCACGGTCACTCTCGTCCGTCGCTATCCTCTCGAACTCCAGATCGTTGATGTGCAACATACAAGTCGGTGCTCTTCCGCGTTAATCCGATCTCATATGGTAGATGCCATACTTGCTGCATTCCCTCCACAATCCACCAAAGATAGTGAATCCCTTGCTGAATTTCGTCATCAAATATTCGATGCTTTAGCGCAAACCGATGATGCCGGAAGATGGGCTCCAGAGATCAAATTTCGTCTCACAAATCCTAGCACCCAAATTTCGCATCGTATTAGCGTTTCCTTGCCTCAACTCCATACCTATTTCAGGGAAGACGTCTACGCCGCTTGTGAGGCTATAGACCAACTACTCATTCGAAACTCTCTACTATTAAAAGAGATTGGACACATTGCTTTTGGTGGCTCCGGCGGGTACTTCCCACCGCTCCGCCAAGCCCTCAGCCAAAGACTAGGCATTGAGCCCTTAATGCCCATTCATTCAGAGATGACCATCCTGACCGGTATGATGCAAGACGACCGAATCATGCCCGCAAGCGGCCCCAATCCTCGGCACCAGACCCTCAGCACACCTATTGGTCTCGAGTTGCCCGGCGGTCGGTTTCGCCCCATTTTACTCGCCGGCGCAGCACTTCCTGCACATCTTGTTCGGCAGTTTCCCACCGCGCGTGATCGCCAGACTGAAGTTGATTTTCGATTCTACCAGGGTGACTCCGACCTAATAAAAAAATGTACCCCTCTGGGAAACCTTCGCCTGGGTAGTCTACCTAAGCGACCAAAAGGTTCATTGACCGTGGAGCTCAATCTCTCTATTGATCTTCACGGTATTTTCCGAGCTACACTCACGGAACATTCATCAGGTCAAACTACACGCTTAGAGTCAGCAACGGTTCAAACAACTCCAGAGCACCGAGAAGTACTACAAAGGCGGTTGGTGACATCAAGCCCTAGTATATTCATTCGTGTTTGGCGCTGGCTCTTAGACACGAACTAATTCTAGCGCACTAACTACCGAAGAACGCTGCGCTGCCTCGATAAGATCGTCCGCCGGGCTTCGTCGAGCGTGAGCGCGCTCAAGTAGTGGCTCAATGCACTCGGCGCAATCAGGTGCCGAGCTCACCAACCGGCTATGAGCCGCTTCAACCAGCCATATAGCCACCTCCGATACTTTGCCCAATGGACTATCAGCAGCTAATCCTTGTTGGGCTACTTTAGGCTGGAGTTCAATCAAAGACGAATAATCAAGATCTTTTAGTCGCTCATCCACCGCCATGCGCGTCGGTTCGTCGTCCAGGATACCTCTCCAAAAGCCAGCCGCCGCGACCGCTAACTCTGGGCGGACACAATCAAAACCGCGCATCTCAACGTATCCTTTAGGCCTAATTTCAGGGAAAAACGTTGTGAGATGATCTAGATAGTCAGCAACGGTTACCGGTGTATCATTGAATCCCGTTTGAACATAGCTGGCGAAGCTGCGGCTCTTGTCTGCAGCGACATAGGCACCATCACGTCGGAAAAACATGGCCGCTGTATCCATCGTCCGCCTAATATATCTTTCTGGAGTTAGGCCTTCATCATCAACCATTTCCGGCCATAGACCACACCGGGCAGCATCAGTATCTAACCATACTTGGTAACGCACGCTCTTATATCCATTGAGCTTCCCCTGACTAAACGGCGACGCAGCTACCAATGCCGAAACAAAGGGAGAAACCTTTGCCGCGGTACGTATCTTATTCACCATGTTTTGGGCATCTCGAAAATCGACTGTTACCTGGATACTTCCGGTAAGATGCATCATATCCGGGGCGCACCCGCCGGTTAGATGAGTACGCATAATCTCATACCTTGGTTTCGGCATTACGGGCGACGTAGTGCGGTCAACAAACGGCTGGTGCCCAAGCGCCCAAAAGCCAATACCACTTTCTCTTCCAACATCTGACAGTGTGCGCGTCCAATCACAAAGCTCGTTCCGCAATTCCTTTAGTGCACGGTGGGGACGTGACGCAAATTCCACCTGACCTCCTGGTTCAAGAGAGACGGCCGTACCCCCATCCCCCTTGAGCCCAATCAGTGCACCATTCACCTCGTACTCCCGTTTCATTTGGAAACGATCCCCCAAACACTCCAGCAGACCACCAATAACTTCGTGATTCGCCGGTGTATATGTTCTCTCGTGAAACGGAAAAACTTCTATCTCAGCACCTAGGTACCATTGGGTCTCAGGCTTAGCCTCCCCAGTAAATAATTGGGTAAGCACCTCCATAGGTACATCCACAAGTGACTGTTCTAGAATATCGGAGCCACCTGCCAACATAGGCTTTGACATAAGCGATGCCTGACATCTTTTTTTATGGTTGGGAAGTAGTGGTAGTACACAAGTAGAGTTAAACGCTCATAAGCGGAAGGCTCACGCGAAAGTTCGAGTCAGGCGCAGTAATGCCACCTCGGCAATCGTATCCGTGATTTCACCTTCCTTAGTGAGGTCTCGTCCCTCAATCAGTGAAAACATCCATAGCTCAAGCTTTGCGGTGGCTGCGAGACAAGGCGGTACTTCCGTGAGGCCTTATGAGCGCTCGCTCATCTGCAAATGGGTTTGATAGATGCAGTTCGTGACCAAGATGCCACCACTTTTTGGCTACATCATCACCATTTTCGCGCAACTCTCGCTTTGCTGTCTCTGGGGAGACTCTTGGGGCGGATGAGCCCCTACCTCAACAATACCCAGGACCAACGACCAAGTGCATATCGTCATTGATCAACGAGCGCCATTTTACGTTGTGCATCAACTGCGACCACCCCCAACCGGGTTTCTACTCTAACGTAGAGACTGAGGGATCCATCCGGACGGATCACTTGAGCTCCGCTAGCCTCCCGCCGAGTTCGAACATCCAGTCAAACCGAGGAGCTAACAAGACCTCCACGCCGACCTAAAGTACCAAGTCCGTGTCCATCAGTGATCTTCGGCCTCATTTAGTGTCTGCTGTCCGCGTCACCGAGAATTCTCATCGCTTACTATTTAGCCATCTTCGCCCTCATCAGGCGAGCATAACGACCTAAAATCAATTCAACCACTTACTTGATAGACTCGGCCTCAGGACACCAGGAGAGATAGGCCCTCGTCACTTATAAGCAACTAGGGCCTCCTCTCCTCAGTCATCAACAAAGTAAACCTTGTTGTTTACTTTCTACGCACCAACTTCGGCCGAGACTACTTCCGTTGGACTCCCAGTGGGTTCAACGGATGGTGCTGGTGCCACTTCAGCTTGAACACCCAATGTCTCCTCTTGAACCTGCGATTTTGCCGCCTCACGCGCTTCACGCGCCTTAAGCTGCGCCAACTTTGTTTTGTCCGGAGCCATAGACAGAGTCATCTGACGTCCATTCATCTTCGGTGTTGAGGTAATCATGGCAATATCAGAGAGCAACTCTCCAATTTCCTTAAGCCTCTCCTCACCTAGATGAGGATGCGCCATCTCTCGCCCCCTAAACCGTTGGACAAACATGACTCTGTGGCCTTCTAGCAAGAACTTTCGCGCCTGATTCACGCGAAGCTCCACGTCGTGCTTGTCGATCTTCACCGAACGACCGAGCCGAACCTCCTTAACTTCGTTGGCTTTGGGCGGCTTCGTAGCCTTCTTCTTGGACTGCTCGTATTTATACTTGCCAAAGTCCATGATCTTGCAAAGTGGTGGGCGAATATTCGCCTGAACCTCTACCAGATCCAACCCTGCCGCCTCAGCCATACGTAGTGCCTCGTCGCGCTCAATAACGCCAACCTGTTTGCCGTCTTGATCAATAACACGTAAGGGGGAGATTCGGATTTCGCGATTCCGTCGAGTTTGGGGCTCTCGGGGAACCTTGCCGTAGTACTTTCTTCGGATGGTATCGACTCCTTTCCTGACTTTCCTTGAGTGATATCACCACTGGAGGTCAAGCATACTCAGTATAGTCCATTCCGGGATACCGACAAGAGCCGAAATGATGTGTGCCCAAAAAACGGTACTCATTCGAGTCGACCGAAAAACGATCTGAAGACCTGGCACCGGTGTGGGTGCGGCCCTCAAGGACTCGAACGATGTGATCTGCATTCTAGCGCCCGGTAAACTTTGGCGGGCGCTTCTCGAAGAAAGCTGAAACGCCTTCCGCTGCGTCTTCTAAGAGCGAGTTGATGGATATCAGCCCATGTAGGTAGTCAAATGCCCCCTCTAAGCTCATAGCCTCCTGGTTGATCAGCGAACGTCGTCCGAGTCGTAAAACGGCTGGCGAAAGTGATGCAAGTTTTTGTGCCCACTCTTCCACAAGCGGATCAAACTTTTCCGAAGCAGCAACCCTATTCACCAAACCTAGTTCGAGGGCCCGTTCGCAGGAGAAGAGCTCCCCCAACAACATTATTTCGTACGCATCGCGCCTAGCAACGGTTCGCAAAATCAATGCCGATATCATGAACGGGAATAGGCCACGTTGAACCTCCGGCGTCCCAAACTTACTACCCTCACACGCAATCGCCAGATCGCAGGCAAGCATGAGTCCGAGCCCACCGGCGAGGCAATGGCCATTCACCGCGGCTAAGATCACCTTGGAGTTCTTCAACATGCAGTTGAATAACTTAGGAAACTTCCCCCGGGCATCGTGACGATCCAGCATGCCCTCCCCAGAAGCCATACCGCCCAAGTCTGCCCCCGCGCAAAACGCCTTATCGCCGGCACCGCGTAACACAATTACACCCGCTTCTGGCTCCTGATCCGCTCGCTCAAAGGCATCCGTTAAGTCATTCAATAACTGAGCATTCAACGCATTTCGCTTCTCAGGCCGGTTGAGGGTGATACGAATCGTTCGGCCTATATGCTCATATAGAACGGTTTCGTAGGGGCTGATCATAAGCCTTTTGCTTCAACAATCGTTGCGGTCAAAATGTAGTCTAGTCGGGGAAACGCCTTCTTCAGATAGGCATTCCCTTCCTTTTGAATACTACCCTGCGACGGTCCTTTGCCCCTCGGCGTGCCTTCGCCATAGCCGGAGTACAGTTGGTTAACTACTTCCATATTCCTTGCCTTACCAAAAGGAGCGAAACGCATGCCATCAAGCTGTTGATTGTGGCGGAAGTTAATAAAAAACTGGGTCGTTCGCGAGTTTGGGTTCTGGGTCGCTGCAAAGCTAAGGTAACCAGTTCGATTACTTTGAAGCACACGGTCGTCAGGAATTCGAGCGGAACGCCACGCCTCATTCACTTTGGGGTCACCAGCGATACCCGCTTGGGCCATGAATCCATTGATCACCCGGAAGAAAGCGGTGCCATTGTAGTATCCAGCTTTGACCAGATTATAGAATCGATCTGCGCCAAACGGCGCCCACTCTCGGTGCACATCAACCAGAATATCTCCTTTGGTTGTTTTCAGTTTGACTGTGAATTCTTTCGGAGCTGCGAGCGTGGCCAGCGATGGATCTAATAAAGCTGCTGCCGGATCGTAGGGTGGCTTTTCCACCGGTGGAGGTGCTGTACGTTTCTCACTAGCGACCTCATCTCCCGACTGTGTCGGAGCAACCAACTCGGAGATAGCCTCATGTGGTTCAGGGGAGCTTCCGCTACACCCTAGTACCAAAGAAACGCCCCACGGAATCGTAGACATTCGGTGTATACCCATGGCGCGAAGGGTACTCTAATCTTCCGATCAGCCACAGCGTTTCTGTCGGGGGCATACAACTAATCTGTGCTGGTGAAATCGACGACAATGGTTGTACCCTGAGCTTTAATTTCCCAGCGAGTCGCCTTTCGCAAGCGAACCTCCAGATGAACGTTCTCGCCAATGCGGCGAGCCTGAAAGAAAGCTACTGGTCCAGGGAAAAATGCCGTGTCCATCGGTAGAAGATGACTCTGTTTTATCACCTGAGTCTGTTGAATCTCGAGAACAAAAGTATCAGGAGCCGGACTGGGGCGATAACGGTACCGTGCTTTTCGATTTAGTCGAACAAAAACCCGCGAAGTATTCGCGAGCTGTTGAAATCCGATATCACTCAATACTCGAGCCGGTCCATTCTTCTTCGGCAATTTCTTAGAGGCTCGCGGACTATGAAATTGCTCCCTCGCTTTCGTATCTTCGCCACCAAAAGGACTCAGAACAGATTTCCGACTGGAACGATCCAACTTTCCAGCCTCAGCTTTCACAACCCCTCGAGGAAACGGGACCACAGAGGCAGATAGACCGCGGAGTTCGGTTCTATGACCCTCTATTGGCGGATTAAGAACTACTTGAGCCACCGTAGGTAGATACGAACGCACAGGAATATTTTTCAAGGGCTGACGGAGCGTTCTAGAAAGGCCCGTCGCTCGGGCTTGCTGCTCTATTACCTCTTGCTCCATTGGTTCTCGAGGTAGTTGTGCAGCCTCTTGTTCAATAGAAGCGATGATCGGCACGGGGAGATATTGGGGAACCGCCGCTCGCCACTCATTCTGCGGAGCTTCCCTCAAGGTCAGTTCTTTACTTCCCGGTGGCAAGGGCAACGAAACCCCCAGGACCGCGGGCTCAGTAGGCGAAGGTATATCCGCCGACTGCACCTCAAGGGGTATGTTCATCTCCCCCGGTAAAGACCGCTTGCCCTGTGCTCGAGCAGAGACTGACTTTCCGCCGGAAAGAGGGCTATCCACCGACCTTGCTACAACCACCCTCTCCAGCTTTTGCGTTGGTAATGGGGTCACCGACGGCAAAGCCGGCGGTACCTCTGCATCCAGCTCCCAAAGATTGGTCCCGAGGGCCGTAAGTAACTCCTCGGCGAGTATAGGCCGCGTTTTTCCCGGAGCCTGAGGGGTTTGATGAGAAGATGCGATCTGCGGAGAGACAGGACGCCAACCTCTGACACCCACCGGCAATCGGAACCGAAACGATAGACATTTTCCAACTACCTCAACCTGATAGGAGCGTTCACTACCCCATTCCAATTCGACCCGAGAGATCCACTGACGCCCAAGCGCCGCATGAACCACCCGTATAGCTCGGAGATCGCCCGGTACGAACCTGGGGAGCTCAACATTTCTTCGTCCTGGCCAATCGACCATGACCGTGAACGGCTCATCTTCTGCGCTTATCGCTATATCCGAGATACTACGACCACAGAGAACTATTCGGGGATCTACACCTAAACCTTGAAGATCTATCCGTAACATTCCCTCCACTTTACCTTCTGCGAAAGCCAACCCCTGTGTGAAAAGTATCACCAGCAAGAGCGACACTCCAACTACTGGCATAGATCGAATATTCGTCCGTTCTGTGGTTACTATTGGCCATATCATTGAGCGGCACCAAGGACCGCGTGAAGCATTGGCTGACCATTTTCCCCTACCAACTGCGCCCGGATATATCCAACCAGATACAATGAGCCACACACAACCACTCCTCCCCCCTCAGCTTGAGCTTGTTTCAACGCCCGAACAAGAGAGATTAGTGGACTAGAGCTGACATCTATCCGCCCTGTAAAGCCAGCCACATCTTGTAGGAGCTGAGCAATCTCTTGGGGGGCTCGCGCTCGCGCCGAACTGGGACGAGTTAGATAAAATGATGTCGCTCGTGGCGCAAGGGCCTCTACCATCTCCGCTACATTCTTGTCCTTGAGAACACCAAAAACAAAATATTTAGGACCCGAAAATGAATCCATACTGAGCGCCCGAGCGAAGATACGCGATGCGTGTGGGTTGTGAGCCCCATCGAGAAGGACCCACGGATAGCCAGACTGCCGAATACATTCCATCCGGCCCGGCCACGAAGTCGATTCAACCCCCGCACGTAAAACATTGTCGGATATGTGGGGATCAATTGTAAGCGCAGCGTTTAACGCAAGCGCAGCGTTACGTCCCTGGTGCTCACCGACCAGGGATAGGTTGACTCCTTCGAGCGATCGGTCTCGGAGGTGAAAATCAAAAAGACCATCCGGATAAGCAACGAGGTCAAAGTCACGCCCTAGACGAGAGACGGAGGCTCCTGCGGCTTTCGCCAACTCATCCACAACCTTCATCGCTACGGAAGGGCCGTCCGCCATGATAAGAGGACAACCAACACGAACGACCGCTCCTTCTTCGCGCGCGATGTCTTCGATCGTGTTTCCGAGGATTTCGGTATGTTCGAGCGAAAGATCCGTCAGAACTGCGACCTGAGCCTCGACTAAGCGCGTTGCGTCAAGCCGAGCCCCCAAACCAGCTTCAATAACCGCAATATCAACGTTCGCCTGCCTAAAGGAGATAAGGGCCAGTAGGGTCATCACCTCAAAAAATGTCGCTGTACTAAATCCTGGTGCTACCTGCTCCAAAAGTTGCGCAGCACGAACAAAGGCCTCGTCAGTCAGAGGTTGCGGACCTTCAGAATCGGTCAAAAACTGAATCCTCTCTTTTAACCGAATCAAATGCGGCGAAGTAAACAGCCCAACTCGACGACCGGATTTTGCCAAGATCGTAGCCAGAAATGCCGAGGTACTGCCCTTACCGTTCGAACCAGCCACATGGACCATGGGCACAGCTCGCTCTGGATGACCGAGAGCACCTAGGAGTTGATAAACCCGCTCAAGCCCTAAACTCGAACCCGCTCTAGAGAGAACATCCAATCGCTCATGGAGCCGCAGATAAGCTTCACTGGCCTTAACCGGCTTCAGGCCCGGCCCATCGAGCATGAGCGTTTTCAACGTCAAACAACCTCCGGAGACCCCACGAGCAATTGAAGGATACGCGCAATTTTCGTGCGAAGTTTCGCCCTGGGCACAATTTGATCAATAACCCCATGATCAAGCAAAAACTCAGAACGCTGAAATCCGTCCGGGAGTTTTTGTCGAATCGTCTGCTCGATCACCCGAGGACCGGCAAAGCCGACCAATGCGTTGGGCTCCGCTAAGATCACATCCCCTAACATCGCAAAGCTAGCCGCCACACCACCGGTGGTGGGATCGGTCAATACTGAAATGTAGGGTTGGCCAACATGCCGGAAACGAGCTATTGCTGCGCTGGTCTTCGCCATTTGCATGAGTGACAAGATGCCTTCCTGCATACGAGCGCCACCCGAGGCGGAGAAAATAACCACCGGACACTGACGCTCCCGCCCTAGCTCAAAAGCTCGAGTAACTTTTTCACCCACTACTGACCCCATCGATCCCCCTAGAAAACGGAACTCGAAGGCACCCGCGACCAGTGGACGGTCGACCAAGCACCCACCAGCAAGCAAGAAAGCATCCCTTTCTCCGACCGCAGCCTGGGCCGCTTCCACACGTTTTTTGTAGGATTTTGTATCGGTAAACGCTAGCGGATCTCCGGAAGATAGGTCCCCAGCCTCCTCAACCAGTGTGCCCTCATCCAAAAATAGGCTCAGGCGGTTGCGAGCAGTCATCCGAAAATGGCGGCCGCAATGCGGACAGGTCTCCAGCGCTCGGTAAACTTCTTCCGCAAGCGAAGAAGCACCACAGGCATCACACAATCGCCATAACCCCGAAGGAACCGACGTTTTCTGGTCACCCTTTACCTTTGGGGCTGCCAGTCGCTTAAACCAAGCCACGTGACGTTCTTGCATAGGCAATCCATCAATTGGCAAGTCACGTTCAATGGTGGGTAGCCATCTGGTTGGGCGATTCGATGCGATGCGCCTGAAAGCTCGACCGGACGATAAGCTTTCCCCGCCCAGACTTGCCGACTAGGATGAATGGCCTCCATGAGCGGGCAAGAAAAGGACGAAGGACGAGGACCCACACCACCTCCCAACGTACCCATGGGAACCGGTGATAACGCCGCAAACCTCACCAATTCTGATGAGCTCGCTGAGGAGACCGTATTTTTACATCCTCGGTTTGATCCTGCTCCGAGCTTTATCAAGCACCACAAGGAGCTTGCTCAAGCGTTGGAGAGTCATCCCTACCCGGGAATACTCGCTGCCGTAGCTGATCCTGATCAACTCAAGCTCACGTGGATAGCTGCTACCACCAACGACATACGCGCCGCCATCATCGGTCGTCACAATCGGGCAACACTATCCTTGCCGCAAGAACACTCAACCGCCGCTCTGAGGCACATGGTAATGCTGGTGACCGCGGAGGGAGAACGCCCTATTGCGCGACTCTTGGACCTCCAAACCGAAAGCGGGTTCGCTGATCCTCTTGGGCGTCGGTTGGAATCTATCCGCACCAACGGATGCACATTCGTATCCGTTGCTGGCACGGTACTCATGCTATTACCCACCGGGCCTCACTGTACGCTGCATGCGGACCCACAGACCGCTTGGAATACAGTGCCTCCTCAAAGATGGGTGGAAACCCGAGCCAACAGGCACCAACCTACGACTCTCACTAACCTCAACCCAGAAGAAACCATTATCGAAATTTACGGTGGACCTCAGGGTTGTCGAACACCATTGTGCAAAAAAGATGAGTTACCCTTAGGATTAGCATCCATTGCCTCCGGTGGAGATGAGCGTCATCTTCGAATCAGCGGCCGAGCCTTGGACGAAGGGTTTTTGATTGGTCGCTACGACCGATGCGAAGTTGGAGGCCCTGAAGCGGATGAGAGTCTATCTCGAGTGCACTTATTGATTGTTCGGGAAAAACAAAAAATCATTGCGGTGGACACCGCTAGTACTAACGGCACTTTTATTGGTGAAGCCCGAGTCCATCTCGTCCAACTTAAAGACCGCTCGACCTTAGACCTCGGGGGTGTGCTCGAATTTAACTGGCGCCTTAGCAATTAATACTTATGTGCTCGACCTTAGACCTCGGAAGTGTACTCGAGTTTAACTGGCGTCTCAGCAATAAATACCTATGTGGTACACGTCGGTCACAAAGTTGGGCGGGATGAATCATCGATGAGTCTACTTAGTTGTTAGGGTGTGTCTTTAACGTCAGGCCAGTCTATGACTCGGCAGAATATCCGGTAACCTGTGGCGGCTACCTCTACTACAGCTAAGACCACTTGAATTGATTCTGTAAGAATCAACAAGCGGTCGCTCAGTGGGGCATAGACCCGCTGAGAAGCTGGAACTTGGGTTCTACCCAAGCTCTTTCTGCTCTAGTACCCCGTTCGTATTCAAGACTCAGCTTAAGGAGAGTTTGTTCTTACTCGATGCACCAGAAGGGTCCAAATGATCTTCCAACCTGCGGCAGTCACACCGTATACGGTCCCTGAAACCTTGGAATGACCCGCGATACGTCGATAATTGCGTACATCTACCTCCAGCGTTCGCAATCGAAACTTCGCCGCCTTAACCTGCATTTCGATCGTCCAACCAAAGTCAGGATCCCTCATCTGCAAAGCCTCAAGGCTAGTCCAGCGTATGGCTCGAAAGGGACCAAGATCTGAAGTTTTGACTCGATATATCAGGGAAAACAACAGCGTAGCCAACCGATTGCCAAACCGCTGAGGCAGCGTGAGTCCACCAGGCTCTCCTCTATTCAGGCGACTCCCAATCACAAAATCAACCCGGTCTTCCTCTATGGGTTGAACCAACGAGGGAAGATCCATCGGATCATTCGCCCCATCTCCATCGGCAAAAACCACAATGTCTGGCGGACCATCCGGACCTTGCCGAAGATGATCGAGCGCCGCCAAACATGCGGAACCATACCCCTTACGGGGAGCATTAACCACCACCGCTCCCGCCATCCGTGCCCGGTGAGAGGTACCATCCTGGCTGCCGTTGTCTGCCACTATCACTGTTGACAACCACGGCTTACCCGAACTGCGTAGCAACCGGCGAAAGCCCTGTACTACCACGGGTATTGCTTCTTCTTCATTCAACGCCGGCACAATCAAAGCGATGTAAGAATCGTCAGTACTCACCGACGGCGTCCATAACCTACGGTAGGCTTGATGTCTTTGAAGACATATCCATAGTCAGCAAAAAATCTAGCTATTCGAAAGAATTTTGGTCGTTCAACTGCGAACGCTTTAGAGCGTATCTTTGACCTCCGGGCCGCGTTCTGACTTGGCTACAGCGTCATCTCCACAGCCGAAGTTGAAAGACACGCCCCAGTAGAAGCTCATCGCGTTGTTCTGATCAAAATCTGAACAGCAGAACACTTATCGAAGTTCATATCTGCTTTTCGATAGGAGTTTTGACCACCAGCCTTGTGGGTTGGCCCATTTAGCCGATGAGTACTTTTCGGGGAATGGACCTTCTGGAAACAGCAATATTTGTGATGGTGGGGCTACTCATCCTCATCTGCTTAGGCATATTTATACGTAGGCTCGCATTCTTCCCTTTCCTCAAGAAACTCCACTCATCAGCGACAGCGAGCGATCATTCATGGCGTTCGCAGCAGAAAACTACATCCACCAACAATCGGCCTCCACGCTCTCATAATGCAACAGCCCTTTCCTCCTACCAAGACAATATGCAACAACCCCAGTCCGACGATACTATTCGCAGTGAAATTATCTATACCCAATATCAGCTGGGGTCAGCACGAGTCGTTGCCCTCCTAAGAATCGGTGATGGTATCCATAACATCCACCTCTTAGAACTGGATATTGTCGGAGAAGATCTTCGCCCTGAGGTCATCGAAGAAACTGTTGCAGGAGTCGCCTGCGGCGATTTTAATCACTCCAAGATTCATCCGGTGGACAAGGTCGGCTACGCGGTGGGATGGGGCATAACCCTTCCATGCCCACCACAGACGCACTAATATTCATCCCAATTAACCTACTCTATACCCAAACGACCTACGGTTGACTGACAGCCGGTTCACGCACTTTGCTCGCCAGCCAGGTGCCGGCGGGCTCAAGCCAACACGCCCGCTTGGCGACCATCGCGTCCACCAATGCCCAGTAGTCCATAGCTCCATTGGAATCCGGTGCGTATTCAAAGATGGGCATCTTATACCTAGGTGCTTCTTTGAGACGAACATCAACGCGAATGGGTGACAAAACTTTGCCTTCAAACCGGTCCTCAAGAACTCGGATTGACTCCTTGGCAATCTTATTGCGTCGATCAAAAAGCGTTGGCAGCACCCCAATAATTTCAACTGGTGTCAGCAAGGTTCGTTGAACGTGCTCCACATTCTGGACGATGAGCCTCACACCAACCAATGATAGGTAATCACAAGAGACCGGAACAAGCACCGAACGGGCAAACGTCAGTGCGTTCTGGTTCAGAAGCGATAGAGAAGGACCACAATCAAGAATAACAAAGGCATACGGGCTCTGCGGCGACACCACCGGAAGCATACGTTGACGAAGCACAAACGCTTGCTTGGGAGCGTGTACCAATTCTAGCTCTGCGTCCGCCAGTGTCTGATCCGCAATAAGTACATCCAGGTGGCTATCTACCTGGACAGCAGCATCCTGGGGACGCACACCATCGATCAGTACATGATAAAGGCTCTTCTTTGCACGTAAACCCAGGGAAACAGCCACGTTACCCTGAGCATCTAGATCAACCAACAGTGTCCGGAACCCTCTTGCTGCTAGTCCCGCGGCTAAAGATACACTAGTCGTTGTTTTACCGGTTCCCCCCTTCTGGTTCAAAACAGCCATAGTGAATGTCGATAAGGTCTGCAACTCTGAGGCAGCCACCACCTTCTGCGCCTCCAAGAGTGCTTTTCGACAGTCAACCGAGCAAACAACCCGTCTCTCCCCTCCTTGCGCAACAACTTGACTGATATAGCGCATGGCGAACGCCGTCCCACATATCGAACAAATATGCTGCGCTTCTGAACCCGAAGTGTGCTTAATTGCACTCTTTAACTCTGGAGAGCGACAAACAATCGAACAATAATAACGCAACTCACCAGAGTCATCCCGATCTGTCTGGTAGCTCAGACGGGGCTTGAACCCTTTACCGCAGACATGACAGTTGGCCCAGTTCCGACTCATCTGTACTGACAATGTGGATCTCTCCACACCCCCTACACGACGCTTCAGGCAGGAGACTAGCACGTATGGCAGTTGATGCAAGTCCAAGGGATTATGCAAATTTCAGTTATCTCTTCCAGGGTAGAGTGACACATCCATGTCGGACACTGGCCCTCGCTTCTCCTCTGCTTGATCTAGACGTTCCGTAGCTGGCATTCAGCTACTTCTGGAACTCTGCAGCCACCAACAACACCTTCTTGCGAGTCCGGAACTCTTGTCAGTCAGACCCGATCGTCTCCTGTCTCATCCGCTAGCTGACCAACGAGCAATATAACGATTAACTCGCAGCTTCTTTCTCGTGGAATTGGAGGTCATGTAACGAATCTTTCCGAACACCTCCCTCTCTGGTCCCCAAGCTCGGTCATAACGCCCCAAGACCCAGAATATTCCTGAATATGAATTGGGATCTCGTCCGTCCAACGCATATCGATTATTTAGCTCAATCATAGTTCGAAGCGCTGTTCGAGGATTCTCCGACCAATGCAGGATCTTCTTACCCCAGAGCATTCGCAAATAATTATGCATTTGGCCTTCCCTTCTCAATTGATTTTGCGCCGCATTCCATAACTCATCATGGGTTTCTGCTGCCTCAAATGCTTCCCGTGAATATATATAAGGGCGTCTGTCATGTTGGTGCTGCTCGAGCGTATCTTTTGCCCATCCAGGCAGGGATTCATACTTATCATATCCAGGCATTTTACTCGCCATATTGAATCCAATTTCCCGCCAAGTGACCAGTTCATCAAGAAAGGCTGTACATGCTGCATCTAGCCCCCACCATTGTTGACCCTGTTCCGCCATCTTCGTCAAATCACCGACTTCCTTGCCGGCTTCGGCCATAACCCGAGTAAAGATATCGTGAGTACCAATGTGACCAAAGTGAATCCACGGGGACAAACCAGAGGATAAACTATTGTCCGGATGGTTAGGTTGTTGGGCATACAACCGTAATCCACTTCTAGCAAAATCATCCCACTTCTCACTGGCCGCAATCGACCCTCCAGTCAGCGAAGCCGGCCTCACGGAGTGATCAATATCCAAGGTTTCTAAGGTGCGGGGGTCGGTAAGTTCGGACACCGTAGCCATCGACCAATGTCCCAGAATTTTCTCAGGCAATATCTTCATGCGCGGGATAGTTCGGTGGGCTAGTGGATTTGGCTCTGGAAAACCTGATCCATCTAAGTGTTGGGGTAAGTTTTTTTGTAAGTATCGACGAAAATCATAGGCCCTCAAAAACACCTTATCAACGGCCGCCATGGGTAGAATACCATTACTGTCAACCGCTTCCATACGACATGGCACCTGACTAGCTGCTGCTTCAAGCATCCTAGGAATAAAGAATGCCGGATAGTCATCAGTGATAAGCATGCATGCATCACGAGCCAGAGCTTTCAGTAATCCCTTGCTTTCACCCGATTTTGACCGCTCAAGCCAAGGTATATAAGTAACTGGCCAGTCCGCAAATAATTGAGCGTTAGTCATCATACCCTGCATGATAAAGGAGTGTAAACGATCGCTCGCCCATTGGTACCCCACTCGAAGAGGCTCAAAAATAACTAGTGGCTTGTTTAGCGTCTCACTTACAATCGCCGCTCTCTGCAGTCCGAAATTATAGGCAAGCCGACGAGAAGCAATCATCCAGTATAAAACATAGGCTGCGTCAGTCCGAGGCAAATGAGTATTTAGGCAACGAATGCGTACGTCAGGTACTTTGTATTGAGACTTGTGCACAAAACAGCTCCCGTAAACACCGGTAGATATCACCGTCTTTCAACCGAATCCAGTGCCATAACAACGACCAAAGTCGTCGCCACCCATCCGACATCGAGCACAGTGGGAAGCGAAAAAGAAGGCAAGCTAGATATCATCGTCTTTCAACGAATCCAGTTCGTTCCATACGAACAGTCAAAGTCGTCGCCACCCATCCGACCTAAGACATAGTGGGAAGCGAAAAAAGACGGCACGATCGCTACTCAATTCGCTTGCCGGTGGAACTTGTGAATGGGACTACAAGCACTCCTGGTGAAACAGTAGATGTATCATTCGGAGGCCTCTTTATCCGTACTAGTGTCGGACCACCCGCTCGGCAGCTTGTTAAAGTAAAGCTCAAGCTCCCTCCAAGAAATATCGAGGTCGTATTGCTGGCCATGGCCGTCTTTGTGGAGAAACAGGCCCCCGAAAACCTCCAACCAGGGGCAGGTCTTCAGCTCTTTGGCCTAGATCCGCAAACACAAGAAATATGGGAGGCATTCATTCGTCACGTTCAGACGCTTCCGCACGCCGCACGCGTTCCTCAAGAAAAAGCGGAGCAACAGCCGGTCGAAGATCACAATGCGAGAGAGCTTTGGTCAGCGATGATGCCCGAATTTCGCATCACCACTCGTAGCATACAAGATCTTCAAAAAATTCTGCGATTCGAGTTCAGTCGAGGTCGTATATATGTACGAACAGAGGTCACCTTCCCTCCAAAAACCAGGGTTGAGATACACCTAGTCCACCCACTATCCAACACGACGTTTTCAATTATTGGAGAAGTTAACTCGGTAGTGAACACCAGTCACTTTACTGGACTTCGCATCGCTTTGCCTAAGCTCAACCCAAATGCGGAGCAGCAACTATCCCGCTTTGTACGCAAAGGAACAAGCGCCCAAACCATCGACTTAGATAGCACAGCTTTAGCTAATCCCTCATCCGTAGGAACATCCGAAACATAATCTCACTTTCCCCCTGACCTCAAGATTCATTACTAAGAGGCAGCGCTATGAGGCACCATTCAGTCTAAATCACCAGCTAGCACCCGGTACAGCAGATATCACTTGGGTTGAACCCAAGTGACTGCTTCTACGCCGGTCTATGCCCCGCTGCTCGACCTGTACAAGTCAGAACGCGGTCCGGAGTTGAAGACACGCCCTAGCTATGGCTAGCCTTCCTCCGAACTCGGATAATCAGGCAAAATAGGTTCTTCGCAATAGTTTCACGCCAACGTGAAAACACACCCTAGCCAGCTTTTGGAAAAAGCCGCGCGACTAACAACGGTGTTTGCGTAAAACATTTGAATGCAGAGGGATCCAGCGAGAGCGGTGTTTCACCCCATAGCGCTTTATTCTAAGGGCCAGCGGCAAAGCTTCCCATCTTAGGCGCGTACTGCTGAGGGATCAGGCACTGGTGCCGCTCTACCCCGACTCCGCCGGCGACGAACATTTATGCTACTGGCCGGTGCCCGAACCATACCCACTTCCTTATATCGGAGCTCCTCGCGGAAAATTGGTTCCCCAAGTACTTCCTTAAGGCAAAGGAGAGGAATATTCACACCACTTTTAGCAGTGAGCATGGACGCTCCTGTGCAGCGTGGAATAAGCCCGCATACTTTCCAACCTCCTCGCACCGCACGTCTCAGCTCAATGCTTGCCGCAAACCGAATGTCACAGACTTCTGCCGCCCGTCGCCCTAGCGTTTCCAGCGTTTCATCATGTGTGGTTACCGCCACCGGTCGGTCCCGAGAATCGCGATACTCGCTTCGCGGAACCGTAGCTAAAACGTCACCGTCTTGACCCGCCATAATATCTACAAATGCAACATCACCAAACAGAGGTTCTTCGACGATGAGATCTGGGTTCCGGGGGATCCGCGCAAGATCACGAGCTGTGGCAAATAACCGCTGCTCAGCTTCCCCACCTACCACACGAGGACGCAACAGGGCTGGGTATTGCCAATTTTCCACATCGAAGCGGTCATCAAATACCCCAAACCCCGGAATGGGCAGGTAGTGCTGAAGAGCAGAAAATAAAGCCAGCCGATCTTCATACAGCCGGCGAGTTGTTGTTGATGGCACCATCAGCCGAATTGCCCGCTGCTCAAAAGCCTCCTCATCCTGCGCGAGGATATGTAAGTATTCATCGGTAGCGGGTATAATCACCTGAATCCGCTTTTTTAAGCAGTGCCTAACAATAGTCTCAATACCTTCCTGCCCCTGAGCGGGCGGAAGAACTAAGCGATGCCAGCGCTTGACCAAAGCCATTCCTGGCGCATGACGGTTTGAGTCCGCTGCGTGTAAATCGACCCCCCCCGACGCCAACGTCTTAAGGAGCGCAAGACCAGTGGGGTTACTAACACCTACAATTAAAGCTTTCATCATTTTCGCTCCGTCGTGTGCACAACCAAGACAGCAACGTCATCGCCATTCCGGCGGATTACACAACCGTATCTCATCGCTTTTCCCCTACCCTACCAGCACTGAACGTGAGGGATTACCTCCGTCGGCCTGGTCAGCGCGTATGGCCTTTGTAACTCGAATTGGTGAGCGCGCATTCCCAAATCGACCAACCATAAGGGTTTCACGCCCACTGTCCGTCGATTTTACCCGCATAAGATAGCAAAACCGCCCAAAACGAACTTCCACCGTCCCTTAAAACGATCCCGAGTTCTCTTTTACTCCCCGAGAGCGCTCCGCCAGCGAGATCTAATAAAGGTGCTAACATCTATTGAAAGTCTCCATCCAATCAACTCTTCTACCCCTCATAAAGCCCACTTATACATAGGCTTCAGCACCTCGGCTCATTCGGGCAACCATATCTTCTGCGCAGCCCTCTGCGAATCACAGTATTTGCGGCTCATCATCATGAGTCCCTTGCTGAAGACGGCCGTCACCTCAAAAATCACGGCAACTCCTGTGATACGCACTCAGTCCACCGAAGATGCCAACGACAAACAAAGCACGCATCGAATGTCTTCCGCACTCGCGTCAGCTGCTTCATCGTTTTACTGACGCCTACGCGAATTACAAGGTTTCGGTGGCTTGAAAGATGGTCTTGACGCTGATCAATGGGTTCATACGAACGAGCTCTCACTAGGGATGATCAAGCCACCGTTTTCGCGAACCCCAAGCTTGGCGACATATTCCTATGGTCATACTCTCAAATAGGTTTTCATGATACGCACCGAGTCACTTACCAAGTATTTTGGCAATCGCTGTGTAGTACGCGAGGTTAGCATAAAGATCACTGCACGTCAGATAGTGGGGTTTCTGGGTCTAAATGGCGCCGGCAAAACAACAACCTTGCGGCTACTCGCCGGGCTTTTGTCACCCTCTTCAGGAAGGGTCTTCATCGACGATCAAGATATCACGAAACCTGATGGGTTCCACGTTCGAGCCAACATTGGTTTTCTTCCCGATCGCCCCCCTGTCTATGATGAAATGCTTGTGCGCGAGTATCTATATTTTGCGGCACGTCTACGGCATCATCCAGGAGACAATCAACGCATAAATGAGGTACTTGAAGTCACGGGCCTAAGTCACTTTGCGGACCGGTGCATAGGACACTTGTCGCATGGATACCGCCAACGAGTAGGCATTGCCCAAGCGATCGTACACGAACCAACTTTGGTCATTCTCGATGAGCCTACCAGCGGATTAGATCCACAACAGATCGTTGATATGCGGCGACTCATTCGAAGTCTAACAGAGGCCCACACGGTCCTTCTTTCAAGTCATAACTTGACCGAAATTGAGCAATGCTGTGACGAGATATTGCTCCTTCACGAGGGCAAACTTGAAGCTCAGGGCACCCCCAGCGAGCTGACCAAACGATTCGACGATCAACAAAGGATCAACCTGGTGGTCATAGGTAAGCCAGTTGATATTCACACTGCAGTAACATCTATGACCACTGCTGGACTGGTTTCAGAGGCTCAGTTCACGGAACTCTCAGATTCTGAGGGCTTACATCTTAACCTGACTACATCTGCAGCACCAGAGGTGATCGCTCACAAATTTTTTTCTGCCGGCTTTG
>JAHQVK010000203.1 GCA_019634385.1 Myxococcales bacterium
CCAGGCTTTTCGTGAAACGTTCTGACGACGAGGCGAGCGTACCTGGCGGTACGCGACCGAGGAGAGACTTCTTGTGGTCAGGATGTTTCACGGAAAGACCGGCCGATAGATGCCTGCAGGGCTAGATCAACAGGCTGTTAAGGCGTGTCTTTAACCTTCGGCCACAGAGGTGACGCCGTAGCCCGCATTGTGTGAGGGTCCGGCCCCGGAGGGAGGGTCCTGGATGTACCGGACCGGGGGCCGAAAGGGTGCCAACGCCACCGAACCCTCACAAGCGCAGGAAACAAGTAGGAATGCGGTCCAGAGGTGAAAGACACGGTCTACAGTAGAAATTACTTGGGTTGAACTCAAGTTCCTGCTTCTACGCCCGACTATGACCCGCTGTGCGACTACTTGTTGATTCTTGCTGAAGTAATTCAAGGGGTCTTTGCTGTAGAGGGTGAAAAGCACTCTCGGTCGAGCGCTATGAAGGCGTGCATTTCGGGTGACCTTGGCACAGTCTCTGTGGAAGCCTCCCCAACTCCGCCCTTCATACTTGCGATACCAGTGTCGTCCGCACCCAGAGTTTTGAACTTGGCTTGCTGTTTCTTCTGGATGGTTTCCGAAGGCGATCGAAGACTTCTGTAGACTGTACCTGACCTTGGGCAAGCGCCCGCTGCGTATATTGACGACATCAATCGATATTACCTGGGCACAGCTTATGGGCCAAGGCATCATAGATATATCTCTTCCAGCCAATCCGAGGCCATGAATATACCCGCGGAGCCCTGATACCTTTTCCCAGCCCAAGTATCATTCAATAGACCTATCAAGCGAGCTCTGTAGTTGTCTCGGGCACAGAAAGTATTATTCGAGTTTCAGATCTTGTGTCAGGAAAAAACAATCAGGTAGTGCTAGTTACCCAAAGGCCAATCCTGCATCTTATCTGTATATACTGAGTGAACATACCTGCGGTCTTCTTCTACCGCATTCTGCAAAGATGTACCAGCATTTCGCCCGCTATGACCCAGTAAGTGCCCTAACACCCGCGTTGAATCAGTATCCAACTGAACAATTTCTAAGGGTTCATCATGGATCAAGCGGGCCCAACTCAGTAGTCGTCGAAATCGGGTGTGGATCTGGTCCAGTCGCTTAGAAATACGTTCGGAGAGTACTTCAAACTCTACCAGTCTTTCTAGTATGTCTCGTGTATTTGACGACACCCTAGGAATGGGCTGAAAACCAAGGCCGAGTAGTAGGTGCTGAATCATGAACTCTATTTCAATGAGTCCACCGTGCCCATGCTTGACGTGAAAATGGGAAGACTCCAGGGGCCCAGCTCTACCCGCTTTGAGAAAAAATCGATGCCTTAAGACATTGATTATCTGGGTCTGCTTGATGACCGGAGGCACCAGATACATCGAGTTATTAAATATTTTTTGTACTTGTTCTCGCAGCATCGGTGGGCCCGAAATAACGCGGCTGCGTACCAAGGCTTGACGCTCCCACAACTGGATTCCTCGCGCATGATATTGCATGAAACGTTTTAAAGACGTCACCAGGGTGCCTTGCGAACCACTTGGTCGGAGCCTCATATCAACAGCAAACAAACTTCCATGCACACTTCGTAGGGTGAGAAAATTTAGCAAACGTTGAACAACTCGAGTGTAGAACTCATCTAAGCTAATTTTCCCGGAAGGACCGCCGGTAGTATATCCATCGCCGACATAGTAAACAGATAAATCTAGGTCGCTAAGATGACCAAGCTCCATCGCCCCCAGTGTTCCGCCCCCACATATGACCATGCCCGCACTTGAGTCTTCTGGCGTTCCATACCGCCGAGTGAGATCAGCAAATGCAAGTGAGCGAGCTCCTTCTACGCAAGCTTCCGCAAGTGTAGTCATATGGAGCTGTGACTCTTGATGAGATAAGCGACCCGAGAGTTCTGCAATAGCGAGCCGCATTACTTCTTGATGCTTTAGTTCTCTAAGTCTAACTAAAGACTCTTCTACCTTGGCTGGATCTAGCGCCTCCTGAACAACAGACTTTATTCGATCTAATGGTGTCGGTTCGCTTTGAAAGAGAACAACAAGAAGAGAGTCTCGAGAACTAACCAATATACTGGTTAGTAGTTCACTGACGCCAAGTATGTGAACAACTTTCCGACGAAGTTCTGGATTTTCTAACCGAAGTAGATACTCCTTGTGACATACAAGAGGTCGTATAAGTTGCGGCAATCTCTGTAGAGATTGGTCCATATCTGGACTATTAATACATTCAATAATTATCTGCGCTCCGAGTTCGCGAAGCCGAGGAGGAGCGGCTGGGTGATACGGACTATTTGCAACGCGAGTTAAACTAAGCAAACTAGCTGCTGATTTCGCAGGTTCCATAAACCCAAGCTTCGTCAATTCAGCTTCTTTTTCGGAGGCGGAAACTGCCACATCCATGAGGTTGTCGGTGTTTAACGGGAGGGTTATCGAGGCATCCTGTCCCCCAAGGAAAATTTTGAATCGCTCATGGGCCGCAAAACAAAACTTTTCAAGCTCCTCAGTTAGTTTCGTTGCGCTCGAAAATCCGAGACTTTTTGCTATTTCAGTAAGCTCCGGATCTAAAGGTAGACTATGCGTTTGTCGGTTATCAACAAACTGAATACGATGCTCCAAACGACGCAAAAACAGATATGAATCACTAAGAACTCGTCGGTCGCGTGAGGTAATCCACCCACCAACCTCAAGCACCCGAAGAGACTCCAGAGTGTTCCGTTTGCGCAGGTAGATATCTTTTCCACCATGGATAAGTTGAAGAGCCTGAGATATGAGTTCGATCTCTCGAATTCCTCCCACCCCCAGCTTGAGGTTAACTTCATTCTTCCGGAGTCGAGCTCGACGGGCTGCCTGACTTACTTGATTTTTTAACTCCAATATTTCTTTGATTACAAAGATGTCTTGGCTTGCTCGAAAAACGAAGGGGCATATGAACTTCATCAAGTCGGGATATAGATCTAGGTCACCAGCGATCGGTCTTGCCTTTAACCACATCGCTCGTTCCCATGCTCTTCCCCATTGTTCATAGTACTTCTCAAGCCCCGAAAGACTATTACAGAGAGCACCATTTCTACCCTCGGGACGTAAATCTGTATCCACGCGAAAAATTCGTCCATCTATGGTCAAGACGGAGAGAGATCGGGTGATACTTTCAAATAGTTTTACATGAAATTCATGAGTTGATATTTTTCCTGCGTATCCATCATCATGCTCGTAGATATACATCACATCGATATCTGATGACAAATTAAGTTCTTGTCCTCCGAGTTTACCCAAAGCCAACACCAGCATCCGGCATGAGGGAACTACTGGTCCGTAGAGTTTAAGTAAGCGTTCATAGTGAAAACGCAGAACGACTTGCACACAAGAATCCGCGAGGTCCGACATAGCTCTAGATGTCCGACGTATGTCGACGTCTAACAACTCATAGAGTCCAATTCGAAGCACCTCACGGGAACGAAAGCGGCGAAGTCCAACCTCCAGTTGTGCGAGGTCATCTGATTTATGATATATTTTTTCTATTGCGTTTGAGTAATTAGGAAAAGATTTCCTATCTCTCGTTTCAGATAATGCACACCCTAGTTCCTCCGCCCAGTATGGATGTACAACCAAGAGTTGACTTGCCCACGCTGATGCACCCGCTAGTAAGATCGTAACCTCTACAGCCAATAGATTACTGCGAATTTGTGGGGAAACATCTAATACCGAACTCAAAATTTGAGCGGCGCGGACCGGGTTTGGACAACGGCTATTCTCTAGAATACCAGTGGCATGCTGAACCCAATTCTCATCTTCTTCCGAAGATGCAGGAGCAGACCTACGGAATTTGTGCGCAGTCTTCAGTAGTATCTCTCGCCAATATCGATCTGAGGCTTCAGCCATTTCTCTGCACACCGGTAGCTCAACTTCTTTGGAAAGTTTTTTTCAAGCCAAGCTGTTTGAGTTTTTTATGCAAATTTGTGCGTTCAATCCCAAGTATTTCTGCCGTCTTCGTAACGTTCCAGCCAGTATCCTCTAGCTTCATTTCAATATATTGGCGTTCCACCATCTCTCTTAACTCTCGCAAGGTGAAATGGGTACCAAATTGAGATAAATCTAATCGACTACTTTTTGAACCCGCAGAGCTCAATCCTGGCGGACGAGCTGAGCCTTTGTCACCGGCAATAGTAGGTGGCAAGTCGGAGAGTGTGATCGGGTTGTCTGCCAATATCACCAATCGCTCAGCAAGATTTCGTAACTCACGAACATTCCCGGAAAAGGTGTAGCTAGATATAGCTTGTTTTGCTTGCGGAGATAGTTTTACCGCTGGATCCACTCCATGCTCCAAAGAGAATTGATCGAGGTAGTGACTCATTAGTAAACTTATATCTTCGCCTCTTTCGCGCAAAGGGGGAGATTCGATGGGTACCACTGACAGCCGAAAGAAGAGATCTTCCCGAAAAGAACCTAGTCGCACCTCTTCTTCTAAGTCCTTGTTGGTCGCGGCCACAACTCGTACATCAACAAAGAAGCTCTTTTCGCCCCCCACTCGGACAACCTCACCGGTTTGAAGGGCTCGAAGTACTTTGGCTTGTGCTTCGATACTCATGTCGCCTATCTCGTCGAGAAAGAGCGTTCCGTTGTCCGCCAGTTCAAACCGCCCTCTCTTTTGGCGATCAGCGCCAGTAAACGCCCCCTTCTCGTATCCAAACAGCTCTGATTCGATGAGTTCAGCTGGGATAGCTGCACAGTTGACTTTTACAAAGGGCCCTCTGGCCCGTTTTGAAGCCCGATGAATCGCCCGCGCTATGAGCTCTTTGCCAGTGCCCGATTCTCCGGTGATAAGCACTCGAACACCGGTGGAGGCCACCTTGGCTATCTGGGTACGGACTCTTTCGATGGCCGGCGACGTTCCCAGCATTTCGTCAGTTTGCTCGTCAGCCTCAAGTGCTCTCAATCGGGCTTCGCGATCACGCTCTTTTATGGCGTTTTCAACGCAAACCAAGACCCTTTCTCGGCCAAGCGGTTTTTCGATAAAATTGGATGCCCCCTTGGTACGAGCTTCGAATGCCTCTTCGATACTAGCGTTTCCGCTGATCATGATCACCGGAATCTCTGGCCGCTCTACCTTCAAACGACTCAGTGCCGTCAGTCCATCGGTTCCCGGCATCCGGACATCAAGCAGGATAACGTCAATGCCACCTCGCTCCAAGCGCGGGAAAAACGCATCTGGGGACTCAAAAGTTTCTACCGAGTAACCCTCGCCCTCGAGTACCATACTCAAAGTGCGACGGATGTTACGTTCATCATCAACCACCGCTACCCGTTGGCCAATTGGGTCAGAACCTTCGGTCATGAGGCTTACACTCTACGTTTCGTCGCTCTCCAGCAAGAGGCTCGTGCTTCGCATCTGTGAAACATGAGAACTCAGGACAGATACACCAAAGTAGGAGCTATCTTGAAATAATGAGGCAGGAGGACCATCTTATGAGCGTGCGCACCAAGTTGGTTGAAGAACTTCTCGCAACTCGTCTAAGTTTCGCTTATTCCCGGCTGCGTCCTGAGCAGGCAGAACGATTGCTTCATGGCTGTTTAAGTATTCTTTTTCCCCACTTTGCACTATGCCCTGAAACACCAGCCTTTCTGCTCGCTGCAACAGATCGGGTGGAAGCGGATCTTGTTGAACTACTTGCAGCGGTTGATATCACTGCTTCGAAGGCGGCGGGGATCGTCGAAGAATTCTTTGATAGTCTTCCGGGCGTCGCACGAGCCCTCAATTCAGACGCCACCTTTATTCATGGCGGGGATCCCGCAGCTCACTCTGTTGACGAGGTCGTACTGGCATATCCAGGTTTTTTTGCCATTGCTGCTTACCGTATCGCCCATGAGCTAGAAGCCCGCCACGTTCCAATTATACCCCGGTTGGTATCTGAATACGCTCATCAGAAAACCGGTATTGATATTCATCCTGGTTGCCAAATTGGTGCGCCGTTTTTCATCGACCACGGTACTGGAGTTGTCATTGGTGAAACCACTAAGATTGGGCACCGGGTGAAGGTGTACCAAGGAGTGACTTTGGGAGCGTTGAGCGTTCGCAAGGAGGACGCTCGGGCAAAACGTCATCCAACGATCGAGGACGATGTTATTTTGTACGCTAGTGCTGTCATCCTCGGGGGCAAAACAGTCATCGGGGAACGAAGCATCGTCGGTGGCAACGTTTGGCTGACAGAGTCCATCCCTGCCGGTTCGGTCGTGTACCGTTCCTCAGAAGTCCGCATGCGAGGTACGAGCGACCCACTCCAACACCCACCAGTGGTGCAGACCCATTAGTTCATGAGCTTCCAAATGCAGATCCACGAAAACATTATCAGCGCAATCGGGAATACCCCGATCATAAAACTTCGGAAGGCTTCAGAAGCCACAGGCTGTACAATTCTAGGCAAAGCCGAGTTCATGAATCCCGGACAATCCGTCAAAGACCGGGCCGCACTAAGTATCATCCTCGAGGCCGCAAAGAGTGGTCAACTCAGCCCTGGTGGAACCATTGTGGAGGGAACCGCGGGCAACACTGGAATTGGGCTCGCCATGGTAGGGGGGGCACTTGGGTATCGGACGGTCATTGTTATTCCGGAAACGCAGTCCGAAGAAAAAAAAGCGGCGCTACGTCTTGCTGGCGCAGAGCTCATTCAAGTGCCTGCGAAGCCGTACCGAGATCCGATGAACTACGTTAAATACTCGGGTCGCCTAGCAGAAAAGCTCCACAATGAACTCCCGAACGGAGCTATTTGGGCCAATCAGTTCGACAATCGTGCCAATTTCCAAGCCCACTACCAAACCACCGGCCCTGAGATTTGGCGCCAAACCAATGGTAATATTGATGGTTTCATTTGCTCCATCGGATCCGGGGGGACACTAAACGGCGTCGCCACGTACCTTCGTGAGCAATCAGCATCCGTCCAAATTGGCCTCGCCGACCCCATGGGCGCGGCGCTCTTTAGCTACTACGCTCATGGCGTACTCAAGTCGGAGGGTAGCTCGGTCACCGAGGGGATTGGTCAGGGCCGTATCACCAAAAATATCGAGGATCTGCAGGTAGATCATCCCTTTCAAGTGACGGATACCGAAGCTCTGGAGCAAGTCTTTGACATCGCAGCCCATGAGGGCATGGTACTCGGCGGCTCGGCGGGCCTCAATGTCGCCGGGGCTATCAAATTGGCCCGTACCTTGGGCCCCGGCAAAACTATCGTGACCGTCCTGTGTGACTACGGGCAGCGTTATCAGAGTAAAATCTTCAACCCGGAGTTCCTCAAAGCCAAGGGTCTGCCCGTCCCTCACTGGCTGGTCCGAGACGATCAGCCCATGCCACTCGTATAGGCATAGGCAGGAATCCCCCAACTGTGCAGGCATAGGCCCCCTCGTTCCCAGAAAAGATCCTTGGAACCATCCTGAGCTCCACCCATCACCCAGCTGATATCCACTATGTAAGTACAAAATTACCAATGTAAGAAATAGTCGGGGGACTGTTTCCGACGGATGTAGTCCATCACCCGTGCCTGGCGCCGTCTCCATCTTGACCAACTAGAACCCCAGCCGTAGGCGGGGGAGGTGCTGGAGTCCACAAGGAACTTTGAAGGTGATCTCGACGAGCTGGAGGCGCTCACCCAACCCGGTCGAGAAGCGGACCTGAGCGTCTTCCTTGAGCTTCTACACCCGGCGGATGTCGCGGAATTTCTCGCCCGAATCGACAGTAGCAAAGCCCTGCTGGTCGTAGACAGAATCGGCCATGAACGGGCAGCAGAAGCTATTTCGGAGCTAGACCACGACGATCAAGAACGTCTTTTTACTCTGCTTGAACCCAAAAAGCTCACCGCAATTGTTGGTGAGCTAGAGACGGATGACGCTACCGACCTCATCCAGGAAATGGACGAGGCTACCCGACAGCAAGTCTTGGCTGGTCTTCCCGTCGATGACCGAAAAGAAGTTCAGCAACTTCTTTCATATGAGCCGGATACAGCTGGGGGGCTCATGCAGACCGAACTCGTGGCTGTACCGATTGAGAGTACGGTTTCCGCCGCCCTCGAACACATTAGGGAAAAAGCCGAAGAAGTTGATATCATGTCCATTTTTGTGGTCGATGATCTCGGTAGATACGCCGGACATCTTGCGCTTCAGAATCTAGTCGTTGCGCGTCCTCCAACGCGCATCGAACAGGTTATGGAACCTAAAGTGGTTGAAGTAACCGCAAACATGGACCAGGAAGAAGTCGCGCGCATCTTCGACAGATATTCGCTCGTTGAGCTAGGTGTAGTAGATCAGGAAGGGGTGCTGATCGGTAGGATTACCGCCGACGATGTCCATGAGGTTTTCTTAGAGGAGGCAGAAGAAGACGTCCTCAAACTTGCAGGCACAACTGCTGAACCAGAGGTCATCTACTCGAACCGTATCTTTGGTATAGTTGGCCAGCGTCTCCCTTGGCTAATTTCGACATTCTTTGCTGGTCTACTTGCCATGTGGATTCTCAATCAAGCCAGTATGGTTTTCCACACCAAAGTCATCTTACTCACTTTTGTCCCAGTTATCACCGGGATGAGTGGCAATGTTGGCACTCAGTCCGCTATGATCATGATCCAAGGGATGGCAACCGGTCATATCGCCCGAGAAAACTTAGGCTGGGTAATAAGTAGAGACCTCACGGTTGCATCCATCATGGCGCTAACCTGTGGGGTTATCGTCTTTGCCATTGTTTGGGCTTGGCTTGGTAATCCAGCTCTCGGTGGCTGCGTGGCAATAGCTCTTGCCTTTTCTATGGTTACAGCGAGTGCGCTCGGCTCCACTGAACCACCGGTATTAAAGCGATTCGGCATTGATCCAGCAATTGCAGCTGGACCGCTTATTACGAGCATAAATGATGTATCGGGAGTGCTTATCTATACGATGGTCTCAATCGCATTCCTAGACCTCCTACCCTAGGCCATCAATCACCATCGGTACGCTGAAAATCACCGACACTTAATCTAAGAGATGGACACTCTCCCGCAAAATATCCCAGTCAAGTTATGATAGCTGCTATACTCTCCCTGCTTATATCTGCTCCCACCAACGATCCAATCCAAGAATGGATCTCATCAGCAACATCATCTTCCACCAGAGCACTTAGGGAAGCTATAGAAGCACATCGTCAACAACAGTGGGCTAGAGTTTTACAACTATTACCGACGGGTGAACATCCGGATCGTCTTGAGCAGTGGTTGACGGCATCAGCACTAAAGGTACAACGCCCAAAAGCAGCCTACGAGGCTCTTGGAATCGAGCTATCTCCCTCCCGCTGCGTTGCCCCCGAAGATAATATTTCTCGCCAACGTTTGCTGACTATAAAAGCACAGCTACTATCAGCTAAACGTCCCATGGTCGCTGCGGAGCTCTTCGCTCAGTTGGGTACTGCGCCCGCCCTTTTTGACGCCATCAACCTGGCGGATCAACGAGGACCAGCACGCCGTTGGCGGCAGCAACTATTGCTCAATTTCCCAGATAGTCCCGAAAGTCATAAAATCCTCGAAAAACTAGGACCAAAGGGTGTTCTAGCAACTTTTGATACTCTTAAAGGGAAGCTAGATTTGCTTGAGGCCTTCTTAGAGGCCCATCTGAACACAACGGTGCTCATGCTAGCAAAGGTAGTATCAGCACAAGTTTCGTCAATTCCCCATCAATGCCGCTTGGGTTACTACGTCGGAAAGGCACTGCGAAAACTTCGACAATATGATGAAGCTCTCAACAAGCTTAAACATACTCGCCAGAAATGTATGTCAACCTACAATGCTGGAGCTTGGGATCTAAAGCAGCTTACCATGCAAGTCGCTTTGCTTGAAGCCAGATTACTCAATATTAAGGGCAAAGCTAAGGCTCTCGAAGAACTCGCGTATTGGATGATCACATTTGCGGCCAACCATAGCTACATAGATGATGTATTTTTCTTGGCCGCTCGTAACCTAGGTAAAAAAGCTGCTCTAGCGAGATTTGAGCGGGTTGTACAACTCGGTGGGGATCAGGCCCCTGTTGCTGCTTGGCAGCTTGCTCTCCACGCTCTTGATGAAGGAGCCAACAATATGGCCAGCCATTGGCTTGGCTTAATTGCGGCTATGCCCAATGCATCTCTCGACGATCACGAACGCGCCGAGTTTTTTCTCGGGCGTATAGAAGTCTCCACTCACCAAGTATTGGGCCCAGCAGCGACAATCGCCACAAGGACGCTCACCAGTCGATGGGAGGAACTGGCCCGGCGTCCGAGTTTCTACGGCTTTTTGGCCTTAAGCCGACTCCACCAACATGCCCCCATCATCGCCCAGCGCATCGAAAAAGACCTCTTGGCATTGGCCTCCAGCACAACAAGCTTTGAGATATCCCCGTATGTCCTCGAGCATCCGCACGCCCAACAGGCTAGACGGTGGTTCAAGGCTGACGCGCAAAGTTGGGCCATCTCCGAATTGAGAGCCCTTTCTTGCGAAATTGACTTGAAGGACCCGCGACATGTGCTCACCTTGGCCTCCCTCTTTGACGCAATGGGCGCGTATTCTGAAGCTCAACAATTGATTCGAGGTCCAGGAAGAAGTTGGTTGAAGGGACCTTTTTCCTCAAAAAATCTGCCCGCGTGGCGAATAGCTTACTCTAGACCATTTGTCCAAGAGTTCAAAGCTGCGGCAAAAACTGAGAACGTAGATCCATTTTTGTTGACCGCCGTCGCCAGAGAAGAGTCCGCTTTTGATGCCAAGGTTGTGTCCTGGGCAGGAGCAGTTGGACTGGCTCAGCTGATGCCGTCCACGGCTTCCGACGCGTATAGGTCTGTTTATGGAGGACAATTAGATCTTTCTCGACTGACCATCCCGTACCTAAACTTGCGGCTAGGCGCGTGGGTACTAAAACGCAACTTATCAGCTTTTAAAGGTATTACAGCTTTTGCCTTGTCTGCCTATAATGGAGGCGCTGGGCGCACCCGTCGCACCCTACCGACGGCCGTAATGCCCTATGAAGACTGGATCGAGTCCACCAGGGTTCAAGAAACGAGAGCCTACATCAAGAGAGTTTCTGCAACATGGGCGATATACACTCTGCTACATGCTCACCAACAACCTCTCCCGAGTTTCCCTGTAACGGTTGGACCAGGCTTGACCACAAGGCATTGAAGCCATTGACAATCATTCTCAAAGCAATAACGCTAAGGCGTGACGGTTTACGACCTTGAAGCTGGTCATTCTGCCCGATTGAAATCCTTCCTCGGTGGGGACCCTTCAACGCGCCTTCGGCTCATGGAAATGGGTCTCGTGCGGGGTGCCAAAGTGCAGGTTCGCAAACGAGCGCCATTCGGAGGTCCTATCGAGTTGAGAGTCGACGGGTACATCCTATCTATCCGCACCGCAGACGCCAAAACTATGGCTGTTGAGCTTGCGGCCACATGAAGCAAATAGCACTCACTGGAAACCCGAATACCGGGAAAACAACCCTATTCAACCGGTTAACAGGTCTCAATCAGAAGGTAGCCAATTACCCGGGTGTGACTGTGGAGTTGCGCAAGGGTACCACCCTTTTCTTAGACACCGAGACGCAGATTGTCGACCTCCCGGGAACGTATTCCTTAGTCGCTCGCAGTCGGGATGAAGCAGTCACGACCGAGTTTCTTGCCGGCCTCAACCCTGGTCAGCAATCGCCAGACGTTGTTGTGGTAGTCATTGATGCGACCAATCTTCTCCGTAATCTCTACTTTTCCCTTTCTGTTCTTGAACTTAAGCTCCCCTCTGTCGTGGTCCTCAATATGATGGACGAGGCTGAAGCAAGCGGCTTGAAGATAGACATTGCGGGCCTTGAGCGACATCTCCAAGTGCCGGTCGTTGGTATTTCCGCCCGTAACGGAACCGGCATCGACAAACTGAGACAGACGATAGAGAAGACATTAGCATCCGCTGAACCGCAAGTTTTTTCACGCTCTTGGTCATACTCCCAACCCGTGGAGAAGCTGACGCAGCAGATTCGGGACCAGCTACCTTACCCTCTTGGTAGTGACGGGGTAGCTCTGTGGGTCTTAGGTTCGACTGCGGCCAGCTTAGCCAACCAAGAAGCCCCCGAAATTGTGGTCCACCCGCAGTTAGCCCACGCGGCTACCATCGCCAAGTCAGGAATTCTCGACGGAGCAACTGGAGTAGGTGAGCAACTCATCGAAGACCGCTACCAAGAAGCTCGTCATATTGTAGACCGTGTTCTCGATAGTTCTGCTACTGATGAAACTCATATCTCTGATCGGATAGACGCAATTCTCCTCCATCCGGTCGGAGGCCTACTAATATTTGTACTCACGATGGGGGCTCTCTTCCAGGGAGTTTTCGCGTGGGCCGAACCATTCATGACCTTCATCGAGGAGACGATCACTGTTCTTCAAACCGTCGTCCACTCGATAATTCCTCCGGGGGCTTTGGCGGATCTACTGGCAGATGGCATTGTAGCCGGAGTAGGCAATGTCTTAGTTTTCCTACCCCAGATCGCCTTCCTTTTCGCGTTTATCTCTGTACTTGAAGATACTGGCTATCTAGCGCGAGCCGCGTTTATTTCCGACCAAATCATGGCCAGAATAGGCCTGCATGGACGGGCTTTTGTACCTCTGCTATCTGGTTTTGCGTGTGCCGTGCCCGCGATCATGTCTGCCCGTGCCATCGAATCCCCACGCGATCGCCTAGTGACTATCCTGGTAACGCCCCTGATATCATGTTCCGCACGGCTACCTATCTATACGCTCATCATCAGTAGTCTATTTGCGTCGGAAGAGAACGTTCTTGGCCTTTTTTCTGTAGCCGGCCTTATGATGCTCGGGCTCTACCTCAGCTCGATCGCCGTGACAATTCTAGCGGCTTGGATACTCAAACGTACCATCCTGCGCGGTCCAACTCCTCCCCTGGTCATCGAGCTTCCACCTTATCGAATGCCAAGCTTGGTTAATCTTGTACAGCAGGTCATCGAGCGCTGTAAAATTTTTGTCAGTGAAGCGGGTACCGTAATTTTAGCGTGTTCAGTGATGCTTTGGGCCCTCTTATACTTTCCTTCCGAGATCCCACAAGAGTTCCAGCTTGAAGAAAAACAGGCTGTTGTCTTGAGCAATACCTTGGAGGGACCTGAACGAGAAGACGCCTTGATATCCCTCCAAGCTGAAGCGAAAGCCACGCAGCTTCGCAACAGTTACGCGGGTCGCCTAGGACAAGCCATAGAACCTATTTTTGTCCCTCTTGGATATGATTGGAAAATTGTTGTAGGCATCATCGGAAGTTTTGCCGCTCGAGAGGTATTTGTAAGCACTCTCAGTCTCGTCTACGGGGTTCAAGATGGCGGCGATGATCCTAGTCCACTCAGGAAGCGGCTTCGCCAACAAGTACATCCAAAAACCGGTCAGCCCGTCTTTACACCTTTAGTGGGGCTGTCCTTATTAGCCTTTTTTCTTCTCGCCCTTCAGTGCATGAGCACCGTTGCGGCGATTCGTCGTGAAACTCAATCATGGAATTGGCCCCTGTTTGCCCTCGTCTACTCGGGCGTACTCGCTTGGGGGACCGCCCTCTTAATATATCAAGGCGGCCAGTGGCTCGGGTTTACATAGGTCACCATGGATGGGCAAGAAGTTGTAGCTGTAGCCCTAAGCACCACTGCAATGGTCTATGTCATACGGAGACAGATACATCGTTTACGTCGATCAAGCAGCAACGAGCACCGGCCGGTTATTTCCCCTAGACTACAGCGAGGCTTGCGCAAAGCTGAACATAGTCGAAGAAGCAAGCCCTAGCTAGGTTCTGAAACGCTTCATAAATCGCGAAACATAAACTTGTGGGCGACAAGAGGCCAATGATGTAGAGCGCACAATTTGGGCCAAATTCTTTGGTGTTCTAAGGCGTGTCTTTAAAGTTGGTATTGGGCGGTCGAGAATCACCTCTGCTTGCCCGAAAATATGGCGCGGAGGGAGACTTATCCGTAGCCAACTTACCGAGAAGTACCCATTCACAGGGGCGACCCCCAGAACACCCAATACTCAGACAAATCAGCAACGCCGTAGTAGACCGCCCGAAGCTAAAAAATACCTGGGAAGTTAAATGACTTTGTAACCACCTGATGGCTCAAGAGGGAACGCGGTCCGGAGTTTAAAGACACGCCTTAGTACCACCAGCAGCATCTTCCCGTCGCCGAACGTTCAGAAAGTCAAGTTCCGTCGCCATTAATACCCCCCGAATCTCTTAACAGACCCTAGCAGCCTGTTGATTTAGCCCTGTGTGTAGCTATCGAGCCAGGCTTTTCGTGAAACGTTCTGACGACGAGGCGAGCGTACCTGGCGGTACGCGACCGAGGAGAGACTTCTTGTGGTCAGGATGTTTCACGGAAAGA
>JAHQVK010000204.1 GCA_019634385.1 Myxococcales bacterium
ACCGTCCGCGGTGAGAACACTCACCACATGGTCGAAGCCTGTTTTAAGGCCGTCGGCCGAGCATTACGGCAAGCTATCCATAAAAGCGGTGCCGGATTGCCTACGACCAAAGGTCTGCTGAGCTAAGCAGCCACCAACCTTAGCACCGTTTTGAGGTAGTCCGTAGCAAGTAAACCCCCAAACTCAACACATACACTATCCATTGCGATGGGGTACAGCAGAAATCACTTGGGTTGAACCCAAGTTCCTGCTTCTACGCCAGGCTGTGCCCCGCTGCGCGGGCCCCTTGGTGATTCTTACAGAATCGATTCAAGGGGTCTTTACTGTAAAGACATCATCTTGAGCTCCCGCCAGCACTACTGTACTGCATCTGTATGGCTCTCAAACTATACTACCATCCGTTCTCCCGGGCAGCGAACACGGTGTGGGCTCTCGAAGAAGTTGGCTGCGACTATGAATTGGAATTGGTTGACTTCAAGACGAAGGCACACAAGACTTCCCCGTTTCTGCAACTGAATCCTATGGGAAAGCTCCCCACCATAGTTGATGGCGAAGTAACAGTAACGGAAGCAGCTGCTATTGCCTTGTATCTTGCGGATCGCTACGCTCCGGGCAAACTAGCTCCGGCTACAGATTCACCCGAACGAGGAGCCTACCTTCGGTGGGCGCTTTATGCCCCGTCTGTGATTGAACCGGGCTGTATGGCACAAGCGAGCCAATGGACTGTGAGTCCAAGCAGTGCCGGTTTCGGAACATACACCGAGATGCTCACCACAATTTCCCAAGCGATCAGCCACGGTCCTTGGCTACTGGGTGAATCCTTTTCTATGGCCGATGTCATTTTCGGGGGCACACTTAAGTACATGCTTATGTTTAATATTATCGAGAAACGCCCAGAATACGAACAATACGCGGAGCGACTGATGACCCGCGACGCGGCCCGCAAGGCGGAGGCGATCAACGCTCGTTACCGCGAAGAACAAAGCCCTGACCCAAGTTGAAGACGATCGAACTTCAAAACCCCCGGGAGCTCGCGCGTTTGCGCCGACTGGCCTTATCTGCCCAAGGCTTGCTACAAACGCAACCTTATGGACGTGGTCTAGTCGGAGCCCGCAAAGCGATCAATCACCTAGGTTATGTCCAGATCGATACCATATCGGTGGTAGAACGAGCACACCATCACGTCTTTTACGCGAGAGTCCCAAACTACAAACCATCTATGACTCCTAAGATGCTGGCTGACGGCAATATTTTTGAGTATTGGGCACATGCCGCCGCTTTCTTACCCATCAAGAACTTTAAATTCTCTTTGCCGTACAAACATGCTATTAAAAGTGGTCAAACCCACTGGTACAAGACCCGTGATGAAAAACTTATGGGTGAATTGTTGGCCCGCATCCGTGCGGAGGGACCGCTTCGTTCTCGGGAGATAGAGACTGTCACTACAAAAGGTACCTCCGGTTGGTGGGACTGGAAGCCGGCGAAAGTCGCTCTCGAGCAGTTGTATATGGAGGGTGACCTCATGATCAGCAGCCGAGAGGGTTTCCAAAAAACCTATGACCTCACGGAACGGGTTCTACCCGCCAATATCAGTGCTGCTATGCCCAGTCCGGATGAGTTTGCAACCCACGTTGTTGATCAACAGTTGCGGTGCCACGGTCTTGTTTCGATCAAAGGTCTGACCTATCACCAGCGCCGAAACACTGATCTTCGCAAGGCAGTCAAAGCTTTGGTCAACGAACGCTTAGCACAAGGTAGCTTGGAACAAGTACGAGTAGGTAGCGGCGAAATATTTATGATCGAGGCCGGAGGACTCGATCGTCCTCTCCCCCGGCGGAGTAATCGTATGTTGATCCTTTCGCCGTTTGACAACGTTGTTATTCAGCGGCAACGGCTGAAAGCCATCTTTCACTACGACTATCAAATAGAGTGTTACGTACCAGCCGCCAAACGTCGGTATGGTTATTTTTGTCTACCACTACTGTACAATGAAGTCTTTGTTGGGCGAATAGATTGCAAAGCCCACCGAAAAACGCGTCAGCTAGAGATCAAGCATCTCCATTTTGAACCCCACAATTTTGATGAGCTTGAAGTTCTTTCTGCGTTTATCAATGCCATTGGTCACTTCTGTCGATTTCAAGAATGCGATTTTGCATTCTTGAGTGAAACCCACCCAGAGACCCTCAGCCGAAAGGCCCTCAACACCTTGCGGAAACTTCAACACTGGTGAGTGTCGTGTCGGCCCGAAGACTACAGCAGAAATCCCTTGGGTTGAGCCCAAGTTCCTGCTTCTACGCCGGGCTATGCCCCGCTGCGCGACCTCTTGTTGATTCTTAGAGAATCAATTCAAGGGGTCTTTGCTGTTGCCTGGTTTGGTCACCCTCTTCTTCGGACGATCTTTTTCCAGAGTAGGTCCCCAAAGTGGATGAGACAGGTAAGTAGATAGTTCGTTGAGCGAATCTTCGTCAAGAGTTCGCGCAACACTTACCATTTGCTGACCGTAAGCATCTATCGGATGATAGCCTCGCACACCCCGGGCAAACTTCATCATCTGCTCCTTGAAATACCAAGCCTCCATACCCCCGATCGGGGGGGCTTTCATGGCTTCCCGGCCCTCCCCTCCCACCGGTCCATGACACATAAGGCAACGCTCTTTATATACTACCTCCCCTTTTTTTACCAATAGTTGTTTATCTAAGTCCCCCGCTCGCGTTCCCTTTTCAACCAAGAATTGTTGAGCTTGCGCCCCAGCCTCCTTGGCCGGAGTGAGGGTTGGCCTATCTATTCGCTGAATCTCCTGAATCACACCTTCGATCGCATCCGAGGTCATCAACTTGGCGATCGCGCTCATGACGTGTCCAGGGATGTCCTCAGCGTGTTGACCTCGCCACCCCTTCTGCCATCCCATTAGTTGATGCCTGACATACCACGCCGGCAATCGAGTCAACGCGGGTGCATCCACCCCTTGATTTCCCTGATAGAAAACGCCATGGCATACTCTGCAGCTGGTATAGTCCCCACGGGCCAAAGCTTTGGTTTGTCCCACTAACTCTTGCTCCGGTGCTGGCTTGGTTCCTGATGTGCCATGATCGGCTCGAACCATAGAAGAACGGCTCAACCCAAGAGTTATTAACGCACCAAGCCCTAGTGATACGAATGACCTACGCACAGCTTTTTACCTGGTGATTCTGAAAATGGCTCAACGCCTCGTGCGCAGTCCCTATGGCCCCTTCTTGCCACCCATGTAAAAAACTCACTTGATCTCCTATCATATAGTAGCGCCCCAAGATGGGCCTACGAAGCTGAAATTTTTCTTCAGCCGCCTCTACACCAAAACTACCCTCCTTCGGGTCTTCGGGGAAGCCGCTTCCGCACCCGAGCAAATGGTTGTAGCGATGCCAAGCCACAGATAGACCCACCTCAAAATGGCGCCGATAGCGCCCTGGATGGATAGCCTCCCCCATGTCTAAGGCGTGTTCTATTCGCTTCGTCACCGACATATTTGCCACTCGCTCATTGGCATGATGATCAAAGACATAACCACCAAGAAGTATCCCCTTTTCCCCGTGGGTTCCCTGAGATGGGTACCAAATCTGTAAAAGGTCGCGATCGCTCCAACTGATACCACCATAGATGTTGTCATTTTCCCAGAACCGCTGGCCCATCTGGAGGCCAACTTTGGATAGCTTTACCCCACGCATAGCCCCTAATAGTTTCCGGTAAGTCTCTGGAAAGTTGTGTTCAAGACCGTTCACCAGATGGCCCGGCATGCAGCTAAAGCAGATATCCGCCTGTAACTGCGCGGACCCTTGTTTGTTGACCATCTGTATTTGCACCCCATCCGCGGCCACCTGAATGCCACGAACCACCGTACCAGTTCGTACCGGGCGCTTTAGCCTAGCCACAAAGGCATCGATAATACGGTCCATTCCCCCCACCGGCTGCATCATGGCGGGGAACTGGCTTTCCGTTTCCGAAAAATGCATCGGAAAGTATCCGTAAGGAGTGTTAATGAGCTCCCTGATTCCGGCACTTGGATGATTCCGAACCCCGGGTTGCACAACCCCTCCTCGAATAAAGCCCGCTCGGTCCGTGCCCCGATAACGCATGTTAGCATCGAGATCGCCATACTGCTGAACAAAGGCCTTGAGCCGGTGATGATCTTCTTCGGACAACGGCTCTTCTAAGCGGCTTTGGCCCAGACCTTTGAAGGCCAACTCCGCCAAAAACCCTTTAGTATCCGCTAAATACTGGCGACGTCGCATCGGCTCACCGTTGTTGAAACCTTCCGACTGTACATAAGCATTCGGATTATCATTTATGAAGGTTTCCAGAGGGATGCGAAATGCCCGGCAATATTGCAGCACACGCTGATGCGTGCCCGGAATACGGGCTGGGCCACAGTTGAAGTACAAGTGTGGCTTGTCATCAAAAGCACAACGCTGAGGACTACCCAGCTCATCAATCACCGAGCCTCTTCGGGCAGTAAGATTGCGGCCACCCACCCTATCCGAGGCTTCTAGGACAGTCACCTCATATCCCCGCTGCTCAAGCTCATAGGCCACAACAAGACCCGACAAGCCCGCCCCAATGACCACGATCTTCCTAGGACATGTTGGGCCAGAGGGGCTACTGAGTTTCAGCGAAGAGGATGGCTGAGCAGAAACCTCTGGAACCCAACCGAGCTGAGAGGCTAACCCATAGACAATGGCTGACCCGCCAGCTATGCCGGCTCGGAGCAACAACCATCGCCGAGTACCAGGACTTAGGTGAGGGGACCAACGACTATTCACTGCCCCGGTACTTTAACAACAACAACCTCAATTTCCACTAACCAAGCATCTCGAGCGAGACCAGCGATCTGAAAAGCGGAACGCGCAGGCAAGTTTGGCTGCTCTTTGGTTCCAAAGAATTTGGTATAGCCCCGCATAAATCCGTCAAAATCCAGCTTTCCGCCCTTTTCGGGATCCCCCACCAAATAGGCTCGCATCATCACCACATCGGACAGACTGAGACCCATTGGCGCCAAGCGCTTGGACAATGCCTCGAGCACACTGGTCGTTTGGGCCTCCGTATCTCCGTAAGCAGCCCGAGTCCCTTCTTTGGCTTTAGGATCAATCACCTGAGGTACGGTCCCACTCATATAAATAGTGTCCGCACCAGCCGGTATCTGCACCGACTGAGAAATAGGAAAGCTCGATCCTGGTATGGGATTCCGCACTATGGTTTTGACCGGTTTATAGTCAGCCGCTATAGCCCTATGCGACATCCCCATCACAGTAAGTGCAAAGACCAAGGTGACAGCTTGATAAATTTTACTCATAGCGGTGCCTATAACTCAGACGCGGCTGGTGGCGAAGAGCTAGCTAGGTCGTGTCTTCAAACTCCGGCTGCGGAGATGACACCGTATCCCGCGTTTGTGAACGGTCGACCCCCGGAGGGAGGGTACTAGCAGGCCATCGGAAAAGTGGGATGGGTGATCCGCGAAGTATCTTTCCCGTGGAACGCTCTGGATGAAAAGGGCGCATACCGGGCGTATGCAACCGATGAAAGGCGAAGCCGGTCCAGACCTTCCACGGAAAAAGGACCCGCGAAGCGCTTAACTCACTTTTCCGATGGCCTGCTAGATCTACCGGACCGAGGGGCCGAAGCCACCGACCCCTCACACATGTGGGATACAAGTCAGAACGCGGTCCGGAGGTTGAAGACACGCCCAGCTACCGTCACGCTCAACCCTGTACAGTCACCATGGTCATTGACGTAGATCATTGCATCGTTGGCCGGCACCAAGATACTCATTGTGGGTACGTTAGTCGCTGGGCGCCAATGATGACCCTATCTGGCTAGCAAACCACCGTAGAGGTTCACTAATGGTAAAACGAGTACCTTCGTCGATACGCCCTAGTGCAGGACAGATGGGAACTATCACAAATCTTTCAACACCACCGGCAACCAGATGGATAGCGGCATTATCGACCATCGGATCGCTTGGATGCGGCGATTCGGCAACACTTAATGAGAGTGAGCCTCCGGCGGCCATCGATTCCACCGAGGGTATTAACTGTAATATGGCTTATGAGTTTGACCAAAACTATAGTGATGCAAACATTATTTTAGGCCCCTCCTTGGATCGCTACCGAGAAAGTGGGGGGGTGGTGACCTTTCCCTTCGTTTCTCAAGATGGAGGGCGGGTGGCATGGAGTCCGTTATACATCACCTCCAGCTACCGATTGGGTCGATCATCCAGTGAAGGCTTGGGCTCCATCAGCTTTGACGAACGATGCATACAGCTCCCCAGATTATTTGACGAGGTTGGTGAGTTGATCGGGGATGGGCAACGAGAACTTCGACGCACAGATATACAGATCAACTTTCCTCAGGATGGGCTACCGCAGGGCGCTGAAACAGCTCTCAATGCCCCGGAACAACTCACACACAGGATTCTCTCCGCCACATTTTTGCTCAAGTTCGGGACATATTACTTTAGCGGTGAAGGAGAAACTTTCGAAGAAGACCCCACCGAGCGCCAGTCATTTGATGCAGAACTCAGATGTGATACGCCCTTTACTGCCGAAAGAGGTAACGCGGTCATTAGCCTTGATACTTCAAGCCAACTTGCTGAAGGATTTTGTGAAGAACCCGTAGGCCCAGACCAAGTATGCCTGGTCTACCGAGGCCTATTTTCTGGAGATGACTGTACATTTACCGCACGGGATGTGAATCTGAACCTTCCAGACGGGACCCCGGTTGTTGCTCATATCGATGGATCCATGATGTCGAAACCGGAGGAGAACAATACGTACCGTCTTCGAGTGGCAGAGATAGTGATTGTACCCTAGCAACCTGTAGATCTGGGTCTTTGCGGTACGGCAGATATCACTTGGGTTAAACCCAAGTTCCTGCGGCTACGCCGGGCTATGCCCGGTTGCGCGACCTCTTGGTTATTCTTATGAATCAATTCAAGGGGTTTTTGCTGTATCCTGAGATGTCTGGTTATCCATTGTTCGCAACAAGGGTACCGTGCCATTTTCCGTATGAGACTTTTGTAGGGCCTATAAAATTGCTTCCAATTACATGTATTCCGGGTAGAGGCGGGAAAAGCGCTCTCGATGGAACGTAATGAAGGCGTGCATTCAAGCGACCAAGGCAAAAGGACACTTGCGATACCGGTATTACCCTCACCCAGGACTTTGAGCTTGGCCTGTTGCTTCTCGTGGGTAGTACAGCAAACTATGTCTTAGGACTTCACCTGTAGGGCTCTCAGGAGCTTCACGACAATCGAAGATGTGATAGTCGGTCTGAAAGAATAGCGGTCGGTCGGCATTAACGTGATTGGCAAGCTTACAGCGATCCAGCAACTCCTGATGAAAGCTTCGGTAGAACTCGGTAGCCTTGTTTGAAGCATAAAAAGCCAGATTCCGAGTTACGTAGATCTTCACCCCTTTGACCAGCCAATAATCCAGGTCCCATTCTTCCGGTTGCACCGGCCATGCGTAGGGTTTGATCACTTTCACGTCCTCTGGCTTAGTCGTTTCGAGACCACCAATAACCCAAGGCATGCCGATGATAGGATAACCCCCTCCCTGTGCTCGAAGATACTCCATACGCTCCGGTGAGCGAGACGGAATACTGATGCCATACTTCTCGGCGAGTTGTTCGTGGCGAGCATACGCTAGTGCTTCAGCCATAGCATTGGGCTGCAGGCCGGTCTCCCGAACGTAGGAGGCCATCACCATAGGCCCCTTAGGGGTAACCAGCTCCCGCAATGCTTGGCTCACCAAGGTGGGCGCAGAAGGAGACCACGCTTGCCGTAAAATGAGAGCCGTTCCCCAACAATTCCCTACCAGTAATGCAGCCATGCCAATCCATCCAACCCGTTGAAGAAACAGTTGTTTTTGATCGGTGAGACTAGCAAAACTCAGGGCACTTAGCGCAAGGAGTGCAATGATAAAGTGGAGGAACAAACGAGGCATGACCCGGTCACCCACCGTCCATGCAAGCACAAAAGCACTCACCATAAAGGCGATGCTCAACCATTTGATGGGCCGAACTCGAGAGAAGGCAGCAGCTATGGGAGCAAGAATCAATGTGATGGGACCGAATCCTTGAGTCGATGATATGGCTACTGGGAAAGCGTGGTTATATAAGGTACCAAAATCACCGTTTGAGCGAAGGCTGAGTTGCGATTGTAGCACTTGATACTCCAGGAATTCAGCAAAGTATAATAGATCTAGAGCGGATAAAACCACCCAAGTTCCGCCCATAAAAGCGGTAGCAATTCCACTATCTGCAAGTACGTTCTGAGTTTTTGCCCGCGGGTCGGTCAGACTATGGACAAAGGTTGTCACTGCTAGTGGAATCAAGATGAAGATAGCACTTTGCATGAAAGCGATAGCTACTCCCGCGGAAATACCTATACCAACCGCGAATTTTCTCTGCTGAACATCGTTCATATAAGCGATCGCAAATGCAGTGGCCGCAAGAGCTCCCACCGCCATACCATTTTGAGGCTTTGCGAAATGTGAAAACCAAATGCTCGCAGGGGATAAGGTTGTCGTTAAGGCAACGATAAGTGCAACCCGGTAAGCGAAACCAAAATACCGAGCCACTAGATAGCTGATCGGACCCGCCAGCGCAGCGATAGCACTATGTGCGCACCGTGAAGCAACTCGAAAGATCTCGTCATTCGCATAGTAGATTTCTTTTAGTTCATTGATTGAGTCAATAAGCCCAAAGAATCTCCCAAAGAGAAACATGATGCCACACGCAATAGCGCTAATGATACTCGTGAGCTGAGGATAGAAAAAGTCAATGGGTTTAGGATCACCTGACAGAAAACGAACCGCCTTGTTGATAAACTCATCTTCATTGATCCCGCCCCAACTGACGCCAGCTAGCCGAACCAGTAAGCCGATCACATAGATGACTATCAGATCTCGCTTGAGATTTGGGATGAACAGTTTATTAACTTGTGCTTCTAAACGCATGGAACCACAGTGCGGTCGGAAGGCCGCATTCCATTCAATAAATCGGAGACACTAGGAATGACTGAAGGTCAGAGCACAACTAGTCACTAGTACCTTAGCTTATACGTTTCGTTCCTGATCGCCAATAGACAACAGCGTTAGCTCTGAGAGCCACGTTCATGTACAGTGATGGCCTTTTGGTGCTGAGCTAAGCCCACGTCCAACAAGCCTTCGACGGAATACACAGTACGGCTTTGCTAAGCGTCCCGCTGAACCCGAACAAGATTTCGAAGTGATTCGATCATACTGTCCGCACCAAGAGCAATACTAATCTTCAACACAGGAGAAATCACTTGCGTTAACAACAGAAATCCCTTGGGTTGAACCCAAGTTCCTGCTTCTACGCCGGGCTATGCCCCGCTGAGCGACCACTTGGTGATTCTTCCTGAATCAATTCAAGGGGTCTTTGCTGTATCGGGATCCTCTCGGTCCGCTCACTATAGTTGGTTAGCGATACCCTCTCTCGGTGCATCGGCTTATGGCTTATTGATGTCTCTACACAGAACCTGAATGTTCATGTAGTCACCCGAGAGAGTAAGCTGATGAAGTCTCTGCGACGAAGATGAGCTTGTGGATTGAACCAGCTGGAGCTACGAGCGGCCAGCACCGTTCCCTTGATGCTCATACCGTCGAGCATTGACGGAGCGATGTGGATTAATAACGGAGAGTATCGAAACTTCGACGTTTGGGCCCAAGTCGATGGCTAAAAAGCCGGCATGACTATTCGGTTGCTAAAGTACAACGACTACCCGCACCGCACAATTCGGACGTCACAGCAGCCTTCACCTCAGACGCGAGAACTAACTCGTAGTCATACGGAATGTCGAAAATATCGTCTCCCTTTTCCTTATTCAACGGGCCGACAGCATTACCCTCATTACCCGTCGCTCGATACGCAGATGGACGGTTTTCGGGGTCGTTGTCAAAACCATCATTGATAAACACTGCCGGATCATCTGGATCTGCTGGTGCTATTTCCGTGAAGTTGTTCTCAATAATCATCTGGATGTCCACACCAGGACCGATCAAATAGTCGGCAACCTGAGAGCTATAATAGTTGTTGAAGACATGTACTTTGCCAAAACGTCCTCTTGGCATGCGCTCAGTGACTCCATCACCCCACCAGCTGTTCATATACGTGATTCGCAACTTCCCGACGCTGGCTTCTTCGTTGTCGCTGCCAGCAATAAGATTGGAAAACGCGTGGGGTTTATCGTTGGTAGTGTACCGGAACTGGCACCACGAGGCAGTAATAAAATCAGCACCTTGGGTAGCATCCAAGTTGCCGTCCTGACCATCAACTATATCTACGTGGTCGATCCAAATGTGGTGGGCACCATCCCTGATAATCAGAGCATCCTCACCACGCCTACATGCTTCGAACGCATCACACACCGGTCGACCTTCGCAGTCCTCTAGCTCACAGGGACGTCCCCGAAGCTCAAAATTTCTGAGAATTACGTTGCTTACCGGTTCGTCATTCTGGGTCTGAATTCGGAGATTACCGTGCAGAATAACCCCCGGAGCAGTGCCAATGATCGAAGTGTTAGATTGCAAGCGGATGCCACCGAAATCTGGATCTGTAGGATCCCCAATCTCATAGTTTCCAGGCTGAATAAGAATGAGGCCCGAACCAGCCAATGCGGCTTCAAACTCGGTTTGATCGGTGACAAGCGTCGCCGAAGTGACATCGGTGCCACCTCCAGTTGTGCCCCCCTCCTGGCTTGCCCAACCAGGGACAGAATCGTTGAGGCTGATTGTTCCCGCCTCCGGCTCATCCGGAGAGGTCGGCTTGTCATCCGGAGGGGTCGGCTTGTCATCCGGAGGGGTCGGCTTGTCATCCGGAGGGGTCGGCTTGTCATCCGGAGGGGTCGGCTTGTCATCCGGAGGGGTGGACGTGTCATCCGGAGGGGTGGACGTGTCATCCGGAGGGGTGGACGTGTCATCCGGAGGGGTGGACGTGTCATCCGAAGGTGATTCGTCTGCACTCGGAGGTGGTTCGTTGGAAAGAACCGCACCGTCGTCTCCGTCACAGGCCAGGACAAAAGCAGTCAATCCAATTAACAAGATAGGATATTTACGCAGCATATAAGGCACCAGTCTCCCAAAATTCGGGTCAAATACAGAGGTTAAACACTTAACCAAATCCAGCTTTGAGTCCAAGTCAAGGCACGAAAACCTGCCATGTTTAGACTAAGAAAACAAATCAGCAGGCCTAGCTATAAGTCCTCAGCCTCCGCTTTCTTTTCTTCGATAGAGTTCGCCGTTCACTCGGTCTGAACAAAGTTCAGTGGCTAAGCCTTAATCATATCCCGAGGTCCTCAACAAGCCACACGAAGCTAGGCGGCAGGAAATTGGACTCGGGCCAAGTGATTTCTGCTGTAACTCGATTCAGACAAATAGTTAACTCGATTCAGACAAATAGTTAGCTCGATGCGGACAAATAGTTAACTCGATGCGGTTGATCGGCAGTAAACAACAGAGATCCCAAAGGAGTTCCATAAAAGCTTCCAACAAATAACGCGCCTGCTCAGTTGGCTTTTCAATACCATGGGTGGTTATTTGATTACCTATGAAATTAACGTTCCATATATCCTTATGGCTCAACTCTATGCTGAATTTTCATAGATTCACCGAAGCAGCGGGACTGCGTTCCCAGTCGCAGAGCTTAGCATTACTTGATTGTTTTTTTACCCAAGATCGGAGATTTGATCCATATTTTCCGTGCCGAAGCAACACCTCGGACTCGACCCATATGAAGGGCGGAGCTGGGGAGATTTTCATAGACATTTTGCCGTGGGCGCCTTTATAGCCCTCCATCCAGAGCGATTTTCCCCCTCTACTCGGAATACGGGGAACTAGAACCCATTCTACAGGGCCTTGCAAAGGGTCTCATACGGACCCTGGCTCGGTACCTGGTCGTCAACAATGGATACCCAGACACCTCAGGATAACACCGATCAGGTAATATTAGTGCGTGTCTTTACCCTCCGGAGCCGAACCCTCACAAACCCGAGATACGGCGTCATCTCCCCAGCCGGAGGATAAAGATACGCCCTAGCAGCCGGTTGATCTAGCCCGCCACGCATCTATCGGCCGGTCTTTCCCTGAAAGGTCCTGACCACGAAAAGTCTCTCCTCGGTCGCGTACCGCCAGGTACGCTCGCCTTGTCGTCAGAGCGTTTCACGAAAAGCCGGGCTCGATAGCTACACGCCCCGCTGCGCGACCACTTGGTGATTCTTACTGAAGCAATTCAAGGGGTCTTTGCTGTACCACCGAATGGCCGCGGTCAACATCCGTAAGGGGGTGCGGAATACTTGCCTTGAACGGCTCAATTATTCCAGATTCCGCGAAGAACATGAATCATCGCACTCCATTCAATCGGTTTTGTGAGAAAATGTTTGACCCCACACTCATGAAAGCGGGCTTGGGCATCTTCAAACACATCGGCGCTGACCGCAACAAAGGGCACCTCGAGTCTCCAACCTCCGAGAGCTCGGATGGCCTTTACCGTCTCCGGACCATCCATGCCTGGCATGTGATAATCCAATAGTACAACCTCGTATCGTTGCCTCTTCACCATTTCCACCGCAAGGCTACCACTTTCAGCTAGATCAACCTCACAGCCCGCTCGACGGAGGGCCTTCTCGAGAATAAGCCGGTTGACAGCGTTATCATCGACCACCAGGGCACGTACCCCCAGCGATCCTACCCCCTGCTGGATACTTGTAACCTGACTTTCAACCAATTGTGCCGTTGGTACCTCACCAAGCGGAAGGACCACCTCCAGCCAAAAACAGCTTCCCCTACCTATCTCGCTGTCCACACCAACGGCACCACCCATCGCTTCAGCCAAACTCCGGCATATCGTGAGTCCAAGACCAGTGCCACCATATTTACGACTCACAGTACCATCCGCCTGCGAGAACGGTTGGAAGAGGCGGCTGAGGGCCTCTTTAGCGATTCCCGGCCCCGTATCTCGGACCTGAATTGCGAGCCGAAACTGCTCCCCATCTCGCGTGCAATCAGCCAGATTGACTTCGATGAAGCCCTTTTCGGTAAATTTGATAGCATTGTTTACGAAGTTCTGGAGAATCTGGCGAAGACGGAGAGGGTCACCCCTTAGATACACTCCAGTGGGGTCGAGACCAGTCCGACGCAGCTCGAGTCCTTTTCCTAAAACCGCAGCTCGAAAGAGATCAACCACATCCGTCAATAGTTCACTGACTGAAAAATCTATGCTCTCGACCGTCATCGCCCCCGCTTCGATCTTCGAGTAGTCCAGGATGTTGTTGACCAAACATAATAGATCACGGGTGCACATCCGGAGGATTCGAGCGTACACCGCTTCTTCTGCTGGCAATCCGGCTTGTTCAAGAAGGTCGAGCATGCCAAAAATGCCGTTCATTGGGGTCCTAAGCTCGTGGCTCATCGCAGCTAGAAAGGCGGACTTAGCGTGGTTCTCTTGCTCTGCCCGCCTCCGGGCCGCATGGAGCACCACATTTTGGCGTCGGAGATTCTGTGCTTCAACAAGAGCTACCACTTGCGCGGCAAGCAATGAGAAACGCTTCAGCAAAGCAGCATGTGACTTCTTGAACGCCTTCGGTGCCGACGACACAAGGACTACAATGCCCTTCGAGCCATCCACCTCAAGCGGGGCATACAACGATGAGCTCACCCTGGACCGCACCAAAGCCGGCTGTTGCTGCCACTCCTCAAGCTTGCTGATGTCAAAGACGGTCGTCGATTCCCCCCCCAACACGCGCGCAAAGAGCGCACCCGGCTTCCAATAGATGTCAAGAAAGCGCGAACTCGAAGCCGCAATGCAGAGTAACTTGGCCTCATCCGTTGCTTTGAGAATAAATCCCTCATCGAAATCTATAACCCGGTGAAGACGATGAAAGGCCGTCTTCAGGAACGCCTCCGGCTCCGATGAGCGTAAAACATCCGTCAACCCGTCAAGAAGCACTTGGTTTTCGAGCTGCTGCTGCTCCGCCTTTGCTCGCAGCCGTTCAGTCGTAAGAAGAGCTTCCCGAAGCTCTTCGGAGGTTCGCTGGTCTCCCATTTGGTCCCTCTGTTAGTCCTTCTCAAAGACGAGGGCCGAAATCATGAGGTTTCCATGCCTAGATAAATCATCGAGTTGGCCAGTCTCACCGAACGTATAGGTAGCCACGAAGGGCACTGACCCGAGTACGGCCTGGAGCCCATCCTTTACCTGGCTGAGGCTTTCACCGACGGTCAGCATACAACCCCCGCAGTAGACGATCAGAGCGCCCCCGATAGCCGACGGCCGTAGATCAGCGACAAGCATAGCATCCTTGACCACCCTCGAGGCTCGGGTGGTTAATGTTTTGAGGGTCCCCCGCATCAGGCAGATTTCTTCACCAACCTCAAGAGTTGCGAAGGTGCTAAGCGAGCCATCCCCATATACACGGTCGGGATGAGCCAGCAGGTAAGTGGGCACGCCATCAACCTGTCCCTGCCTGCGACCGAGGGGTGTTAAAGTGGAAGCGGCGAGAATACTAGCATCCTCGTATAGGGAAGGAAGAACACCTTGGTCCGTCACTTTGTGATACCACTCAGCGGCGGACTCATTGTTGATCGTTAGCAACCGACGCCCCTCAACAGAAGTCACCGTCCCCAACCGATCGGTTGGGTCGTAGCCACTATGAAATGCGAAGCCAACAGTGCCCGATAGGAACAACGCTCCCACCACCACGGAGTGACTCATGGTTCTATTGCCGCACAGCTCACGCCACCCAGCTGCCACGTCATCATCAGCGGTACTGCCACCAAGCACCGGCACCTGGTCCCCGATAACTCCAGCAATCCCCGCAAGAACTTCCTCCTCGGTGCCCGGGGCTTGGGCTATCCACACTAGATCAGGAACTTCTCCCGGACGATTAGCCGCATCAATCGCGGCCTCAACCGCGGCCTGACCGGCTGCAACGGGATCAGCGCAAAGAGTATGAGCACCGACACCAAAAGCCCCATCCACATCAATAAGACCAAAAACCGCAAGATCTACCGACGGGCCTAGTCCGCTCACCATCGCACCTCGACATGATGACCCCCCCATGAGAAACGCATTAGGAAAGACTTCGGACATCTGCTGAGCCAGGGTGTCTTGAATGTAAGACGCACGGCCGTACACGACAACAAATTGAGGTAGCCCCCCCAGTTGTCTGCTGAGCTCAGTTGCAATCCCCTGAACCGCCTTCTGGAGATCAGGCTCGTGTACGCCGACCGCACCGCATCTCATCGCACCTTTTATCGGATCACCCAAGACCTAGAAGAGGCTGAGGCATCGCAATCAATCCGCGGTGTTTCACTCAGAATCAGACTCCTACAGCAGATATCACTTGGGTTGAACCCAAGTTCCTACTCTACGCGGGCTATACCCCGCTGCGCGACCTCTTGGTGATTCTTACAGTATCACCAAGTGGGCTTTGCGGTTCAGCAGATATCACTGCGGAATCTGGCGACGCTACTTCTCTTCCACGGAAACAACTGGTCGTATACTTACTCCTTCTTTGTTAGCATTCACGAGCATCAAGATAGCCGAGTCGGCCCCTTGTACGGACAATATCTGCGTCTCGTTCGATACCAACTCAACAATCTCAATATTTCCATCTATCACTCGAGCTAAGCGCACCTGGAAATGTTCGAGAGCCTCCGCATCCACTCCATCCACCGACACAGATACTGATAGCTCGGTCACCGAATCGAGGTCTATTTGCCAATAACGCGCACTCGATGCGAATAATCGTGGTCTATCCACGATCCCTGGCAAGCTCAGTTCAAGACTTGCCACTTCAGGATACCGAGCTCCATCAAAATAGAACTCAGATAACTTAGCTCGATCACCAGTGTATATATTCCATACCGAAAACACGGAAAAAGCATCTGAGAACTCCTCATCATACTCCCGCTGCAGAACTACATCCAAAGAATCCAGCCACCGGGTTTCAGCATCAGAAACCTGCATCTCTTCCCAAAGTAACCGAACAACATCTTCATCTATATATTCATCCAGAAAACGAAAAAACAAAGCAACACTATATGGAAATCCGTCAGTCACACCTCCAGTATTCACAAACAGAGAACGGCTGGGATCGCCGAGATACAACCGAACAAATCCCTCAAAATCATTCAAGGTGGCATCAAAACGTTCGGTTGCCCAAACGGCCGTAGCTTCTGATACGATCACATCCTGGCCGCTCGTGTATCCGGCCTGAACCGCGTGAAAAAACTCATGGCTTCCTACAATTCGAGAAGCGACTTCTATTGAGCTATAACCATATCCTTCAAAGTCATTTTCTTGCAACATATATCCCGAGCACCGACGCGGCTCATCCACAAGACAACCACCTGCTCTAAACTGCCCGTCACCCCGACCCGAGAAATCAACAAGATAGATATCAAATCGCTCATCACCACCATTTTCACCGGAAGTAATATCATCGGGCAATGGTGCCCGGAATCCCATATCTACATAGGCATCATACACCTCCATATATATATCAAGAACCATTTCCGGATAATCTGGAACACCGGAACGGTTGTCATCGATATCGGGGACAGCATTGCGACCACTTCGGGTATAGTGTATCTTGAAATACTCAGATTCTATACTTTCAACAACTTCGTCCGCATCAAAACGTAGCCCTTCCGCCTCCGGATCTGTGGGTCGAGGCAGGCTAGCATCAGGTTCAATATGGGGCATCATTATAGATGTCTCCGCGTCGGAGCAAGCTACCATCATAAGCATTAGTATTGCTCCTAACCAGCCTTCTGTGCCTTTCGTGAAGTGATCAATATTTTTGATTTTCATAATTTCCTCCTGCAAGCAGAGATTCACACTTCTTGTTGACCGGGGTCATATTCTCAGAATATATTTTGGCATGTACTTAGGTCTTCTTCTACTACAGATTCCTATTATATCTGTCCCCATCAACTACACAACATACTTCCCAACTGAGTTCACGTACACCTCACCACCCGAAAAACGAACGACATACTCCCCATCCTCAACATTACGATGGGGTCATATTACTCATACCCAAACCAAGCAAAGTTGGCCGGTGACTGTGGACCAGTATGCGATTGTTAGCATCACTTCCGAAACGAGCACCTCAACTTGGACCGACCTAGAACTGAGTCCTGTAGAAGCTCTCATGCCCTCCATAGGCTTGTGGCGAGTCCGGGATGCCCGAGGTCAGCGGGACGGGGTTCAACTCACTCAGGAACTTCAAACGGCAGTATCTAGTGGCCAACTTCAATATATCGTACCTGATTTTGGTCTTCAGAGACAGATAGAAAATATATCCATTCCCCCAAATGATCCTCGGTATCCCGGCCAGTGGTACCTCAATAAAATCAATATCGAAGAAGCCTGGCAGCTGTCCACAGGCGACTCCGAGACAGTGGTCGTAATTGTTGATAATGGTTGCGACAAAAATCATCCTGATCTTCGCGAGAACCTCTTGCCTGGACTGAATGTTCTTGATGATCGCAACGACGAGAATGACTTCAACCATACACCAGATATGCCCGGCAATGAGCACGGTACGGCATGCGCCGGCATCGTTGGTGCGCGCGGGAACAATACGGAAGGCATTAGTGGAGTATGCCCTGAGTGTTCCATTCGGTGTGTACGACTTCTCGGAGCATTCGCCCCCATCTCTGCAGATGTTCGCGCTCTTGAGTTTGCCCTTGAAATAGGCGCGGCCGTGGTCTCCAACAGCTGGTCCTACACCGATAACCTTCCGGCCCCTGAACCAGTGGTAGAAGCTATCGAAAGACTCCATCAAGAGGGTCGTAACGGACTGGGGACAGTTGTGGTTTTCGCCGCCGGTAACGAAAACCGGGAGTTGACTGAAGGAGAGATAGCTACTTTGCCCGGTGTCATCACCGTAGGCGCGACCAACAATTTTGATGAGGCCACTGTCTTTACGAACCGCGGAACATCTGTTGATCTCGCTGCACCCGTGGGTACCCTCACCACCGATATATCCGGTGCGCAAGGTGCTGATCCAGGAGACTATACCACATCCTTTGGGGGCACCTCTTCGGCATGTCCAGTCGTTGCTGGCGTAGCCGCTTTGCTCGCAAGCATCGACCCCAGCGCAACCGCACAAGATATCCGCCAAGCGTTGATCCAGTCCGCGCGGCCGGCCCCCTACGCACAACCGGATGAAAACGGTCATGATATCTACTATGGATATGGCATTGTAGATCCTGAGGCCGCGCTTCGCACGCTGACCAACACCCCTGCCCCTAGCCACCCGGATGACAACAAGCCTCCTCCTCCGGAGAACAGCGATGATGACGATAGCCAACAAGATGAGGTCAACCCACCACCGTTGTCAGCGTCCACGAGCAGCTCCGGCTGCTCCAACACCTCGCATCATAGTTTATTGAGCGCACTTATACTTGCTCAGCTTCTTGTCGGGCGATTGTGGTTAGCACGCACCAAAAATACATAGAATATTCTAGCCACAGCAAAGACCACTTGAATGGATTCTGTAAGAATCAACAAGGGATCGCGCAGCGGGGCATTGCCCCGCGGAGAAGCAAGAACTTGGGTTCAACCCAAATTCTTGCTTCTGTATATGGGCAGAGGCACACCCCAAGCAGCCTGTTGATTTAGCCCAGTGTGTAGCTATCGAGCCAGGCTTTTCGTTATCCGCTCTGACGACGAGGCGAGCGTACCTGGCGGTACGCGACCGAGGAGAGACTTCTTGTGGTCAGGATGTTTCACGGAAAGACCGGCCCGATAGATAC
>JAHQVK010000205.1 GCA_019634385.1 Myxococcales bacterium
CGCATCTGCTTTGAACGACTTCTTCAGACTGGAAGAGAAGCTAGCTATAGTTAGCTTCTTGAGAACCCACCCTCATGACTGAAAGCCTACACACATAGCTGAGAAGTCATCGATGAAAATAGATGTTCAGACTCGGGGGGAGGCTAAGGCGTGTCGTTACACTCCGGCTGCGGAGATGACGCCATAGTCCGCGTTTGCGAGGAGGCGACTGGATGGGATGTACCCAGCCGACGGGCCCTAAAGGGTGGCGAAGCCACCGACCCCTCACAAACACAAGGTCATCTCCGGGACGGGAGTGTAAAGAAAACGCCCTAACTAAGGCGTGTCTTTACACTCCCGTCCCGGAGGTGGCACCGCAGCCCGCCTTTGTGCGGGGGCGGCCACGGAGCGAGGGTACTAGCAGGCCATCGGAAAAAGGACCCGCGAAGCGCTTAACTCACTTTTCCGATGGCCTGCTAGTACTAGATGCACCCGACTGAGTGCCAAAGATGAGGCTGAGTGCCAAAGATGAGGCTGAGTGCCAAAGATGAGAGGGGGACCCGAGGTGACCCGAACATTCGGACGGGTCGGAGACGAGTAATTGACCACGTTCGACGTTGAAGGTGCGCCCTAGTATTACCTTAGGATTTATACTAGAGATGGCTGCGGCGGGTAGAGAAACAATAACAAATGCCGACTTGCCCAAAATATATAGGCTTTAGTTAATTGCCATACTTTGGCCAGCAGCCTCAGTATTCTGTATGAATGTAAGCCAATTCTGAGCCACCTTCTTCGAAGAAGGTATTTTGGCAGCCTTTAGGAAAGCTGAGCGGGCGGCAGTATTTCGTCCGCGACGGGCTTCCGCAATTCCCACAAGAACATGAGCCTTACCCTCAGTGCGATCCTTGATGTCACTGATATTAAGCGCGTTCTTGGCGGCCTTGACCACTTCTGACCACTTCTCTTTCTCAAGGTGTATCTGCGCCAGGCGTAGATACAAGTCGGGATTTTTACCCAAACGTGCCGCGCGACCTAAGGCTGGTACTGCCTGTTTATCTTCCCGGGCAGCATAGTAAGAGTTACCAATGATCTCCGCCACCGCCTTATCTATCTTTAGCTTCTTCTCTTTGAGCGCATTTTCAAGAATTTGAGCCGCATATAGCGGAATCTCCGCCGACTGATAGCGTTGCGCAAGTTGGATAAAGTCATCCTTTTTCTCTAGAACACCCATCTTTTTGGCCAGCTCGAGTACAGCCAGTGCGCGCTTATCGTTGTTTAACTCCGAGTAGAGCGCCACCATTTGCAACCAATTGGAACGCTTCTCAGGATGGCGCTCAAGGACAATAGCCAAAATTCCAACTGCTGGTTTGTAGCGCTTACGTTGGATATAGGTTGAAAGCAGCAGCTGTAGCCATGAATCTTTTGGATTCTTTGTAGAAGCCACCGCTTTCTTAGAATACGTGATCGCGCCATCTAAGTCTTTCGCCTGATACTTTGCTGCTGCAACCGTATAGTATGCATCACCATTCGGCGACTCAGTCACCTTGAGCCAAGCATCAAACTTTTTAACCGCCAACTTATACTTCTCTGAAGCCAGATAAAGCTGCCCAATATTATACAGCAAAGAATTTTGGGTAGCTTCGGGAAGCGCATTAAGTTCCCAAGCCGCGTTGAGTGCGTTAGCCGATTTATTAAACTTCTCTTGACTCGAGAACACGTATCCCAAAGTTTGAAACGCCAGAGCCTTTTCATGATCATTTGGCTTCATGCGCTTCATAAGCGTCTGAATCTCTTTGGTTGCTTTGGAGAACTCATTGTTTTTTAGAGCCTCCTGCGCCTTCGATAGTCTCTTATAGACCGGGGGACGCACAACAAAACTTGCTTTTTCAGCCAGTGCTGGAGACGCGGCCACGCATAACGCCACCACGCAAAAAATAGTATTGGTATACCTAAATCTACACACGACTTAGTCCAACTTAAAGTCTAGGCGTACTAACAGCCCACGTTGTACCATAGCTTGTCCTTCGACAACCTTAGGTTTATATTTCCACTTAGATACGGCTTGAACCGCAGCCCTATCAAATATACGTTTGGGTTGAGCGGCAACAACCTTAACGTTCGCAGTAGCCCCGGTAGGCGTAATATCAAACTTAAGTTGCACCCATCCCTCAATGAACTGATCTGCTGCCCGACGGGGATAGATCGGCTCTATACGAACAATAGGTACCGCTTCATTATTGGCGGGACCGGCGGTCATGGAAATATCTACCATGTCAACGCCAACATCTATCTGAGTACCCACTAAGGCCACCCCTATGTCCCCCGGCCCCGACGAATCCAAGGGATCTGCCTTTGGAGCTTCCGGAGGGGGCTTGGGAGGCTCCCGCTTAGGCAATTCACGTTGCCTCTGTTTGGCATTCGTATCCTTTCGGACTCGACCAAACTCAATAGATCTACGTGGTGGTGCCTTTTCCAGGAGTGCTTCGGTTCCTGAGATAAGCCCCCGCATACCAAAAAAAAGTCCTAGCGTGATACCTAGGGCTCCCACTACGGACATGGAAGATCGTATCGCCATACCTTTGCCCTCTCCGCTGCTCAATCTACGGGCCTTGCTGATATTGAGCATTCATCAACACCCGCCTGTTTAATCGCGTCCATGACTTTCACCAACACCTCACTCTTCGAATTCGTATCCGCCTGAACAACGATGCTTCCCTCGGGGTTCTCCGCTCGTAGCCGCTCAATTGTGGACCGAACCGCTCGCACATCAATGGGCCGCTTATCCACCCAAACTTGACCGCTCTCATCGATACCTACCAGGATAGAGGCTCGCACTTTTGGTGTAGCGGTCACCGCGGGCGGTCGTTTAATTTCAACACCCGACTCCTTGATGAAAGATGCCGTCACGATGAAGAAGATCAGCATGATGAAGACGACATCGATCATCGGTGTGATATCAACGCCGCCCTCATCCTCTATGGAAGCTCTCTGTCGTCTCATAGATATATCACTCGCTTCCCAACAGATCTTCTAGCCGCCGCCGTTCAGAAAGCGCCCCTCGGCGAAGACGTTCCCCAAAGAATAATCCGGACAGGGCAACAACCATTCCCATCATTGTGGAAACCGTCGCCTGAGACACTCCGGCTGCCATGGCTCGGACATTGCCGTTTCCCGACACAGCGACCACATCGAACACTTCGAGCATCCCCATAACTGTCCCTAAAAGCCCCAGCAAGGGACACACAGCGATGAGGCTTCGCAAGATAACGATGCCGCGTTCATAACCAATCATCAGTTCCGAAATGGATACCTCTCGGATGCGCTGCGCATACCAAGAACGCCGGTCCGCCCGGGCCCGCCACCCTTGAATCGCTTCCTCCCGATGCTCAGGATAAATCACCCTTGTATAGATGATCCGGTCAAATATGATAAACCACATCATCAGGGAGACCCCGGCAAGGGGCCAAGCCACCCCTCCACCGAGATCCATGAAGCTCCGGAAGCCTTCGTAGAGACCTAAGAGATCACCCACGTGCCCCCTCCGACTCAGCACGACGCGCTACAACCCCAGCTGCCTGCTCTTCAATCGTATCGATAATCCGCTTGCTAGAGTTGGTCAGCACGGCATGGACCAGCACCAGGGGAATAGCTACTACAAGCCCGAGCATGGTGGTGACTAGTGCTTCTGAAATCCCACCAGCCATGAGGCGGGGGTCACCAGTTCCGAACAAGGTAATGGTCTGGAAAGTCCGAATCATACCGGTAACAGTACCGAGCAGACCAAGTAGAGGAGCGGCACCGGCAACAACTTTGACGATCCAGATAAAGCGGTCGACACGACCAGACTCACGAACAATCACTTCATCCAGCTTGCGCTCGAGATCTTCGGTAGGAAGATCCCGGTTATCTTCATAGACCCTCAACACTCGACCAAGGGGATTGTCAGTTCGTACTTCTCGAGTGCGTTGTTGAGACCGCATTTTGATGTCTTCCAGCAGCAGCATGACAAACCGAACGATTCCGACCAGGAGGGCAAAAAACCCGAGACCAAGGATAATGTACCCAACCGCTCCACCCAGTTGAAGCCGTTCTTCCAACGTGGGCGCTTCAACCAAAAGTCCCAGGATCGCCCCCCGCGATGGATCCACAGCAAACCGAACCATTCCGGATTGGGCGCTCATCATCGAGCGAGAAGTCGCGATGTACTGGGCGGGAGGCTGCCGACCTAAGACGGAAGCGGTCTGAGTTTTGGGCTCGTATTCCAAAAATCCAGCGTTCGAAACCAGGTTGAATGCCCCAACCCGCACAACTTCCTGTTGGCTCGGGTTACCCTTCGCGTCGCTCACATTCGTGACAAACCGACGGACCTTTCCAGCCTCCGTCATCTCTTCCTGAATCGACACCCATAGGTGTCTAAGCTCGTCGATTGAAGGAAGTTCTGTCGAAGCCCCTAGCTGAAGCAGTTTCTCAACCCGACCCGGCTTATCAACAGTCACCAATGAGGAACGAACTTGCTCTGCGGTATCTGCCGCAACTTGCCGTACAACCCCAAATAGCTCTCCCATTGTCCCCAGTCGGACTTTAAGGGTTTTTTCGAGCTCTGCCAGTTTAAGCTCATTGTCCCGGAAACGCTTCTCGAGCTCGGTCCCCTTTTTTTCAGCCGCTTTTTGCTCTTTTTTGGCAGCAGCTAACAACCGGGACTGTTCAGCCCGATTCCGCCGAAATGCGGTTTCCCGCTGCTTAAGCAATCTATTTTGCTCTGCATTTCCAGCTTTAACTACCTTAAGAAGCTCATCAAGGTTCGTTGGCTCCGCCTGAGCCAATGAGCCAAACGCCACCGTACCGACCAGCACAGCGGATGCGAAGAACGATGTATAACCCAAATGTTTCATTATTGTGCAGCTCCCTCAGCAGCAGGAATCGGAATAGGGAAAAGGTCTGGTGCAGCTTGCTTTTGGGCGATACGGAAACCCTGCTTCACCGAGCTGCGATACGAAGCAGACAACGGCTCCCAAATGCGTTGTTGCTGGTTCCAAGCCTTCATTTCGCTACCGTCGATAGTTCGGTAGATCAGGGCAATGCGACCTATGCGGAGAAACTCTACCTCACGAGCCATAGCCCCTTCGGTCTGCAGCTTTCCGGGGAAAGCTTCAATAGTTCGACCGAACTCATTCTCTATTTGATAAGCTTCCATGATCTGGCGATATCGCTCGGCTTCTGTAACGCTAGGGTTATCTAGTAATAATTTGAGTCGTTCAACTCGACCTCGACGTTCCTCCATGAGAAATGGAACATCCAGCTCGATAAACTTTCCGAGAGAATCAACCATATCCATCATTAGGGGAGTTACCCCTCTGCCGATGTTCGTTACGTCGCCGATCTGCCGCTCAAGACTAGCGATAACTTGCTCTTGGTTATCTACCAGTTTTTGGGTCTGTTCGTTATATTGGTTTAGGGCAATGATTTGCTGCTGAACCGTTCTATACTCCGCGTGTATGTCCCCGGTCTGGTCGGCTATTTTATCCACACGCTTTTGTGACTGAGCCGCCGCCTCGTTCATCTTAAGCACGAGACCGATGGCCACATCCAAGTCACCAGCACTCGTAGCTCCGATGGGAATCGTCGTAAAAACCGCTACGACGAGAACCATACATGCAAAGCGGGAAGATACTCGCAGGCCCACTTGCCGTCCCCAGTGAAACAGCCCTGTGCGCAAGAAACGGCCCGCGCCGGGGGCTTTTGTTCCAGAGTCTGAGGGGGATAGCCCAATTCTGTTGTTGTTAGGGAGTAGAAACATACCTGTCTGTCTATTCTCTGTCGATATGACGCGCCACAGCACTATGGAGTGCTCGTAGCATGTGGCTGGGAAGCAACGTCAAGAGGGCTCGGTTATGGCAGCTGGTACGACTTTCGCATATCACTGATAGCACTTTGAAATTCATGAATTTTTTTCACTCACTGACTATGTCGACACACCAACAGACCGACGGTTTTGTATTGACAAAAACACTCATTTGCTTCAGTTTCAGGGCGATTGGGGTTCTAAAGGACACGCTGAGTACTCCCCGGATAGTGGTGTCTACCACAACACAAACGACCTGCCGCGTTAGGCAAGGTTAGTGGGCCACTATCGGGTAAGAATTCGTTCTGGACCAGGCATATTTTTTATCTTGCGTTCGCGTTACATCGTAAATTTTGAAGCAATTGTAACTTTTGTGATTACGACAGCGGGTTGCACCGATAACGAGACGACAATAGGTGCAAGCATAATCCTAGGTTAGCGGTTGTAATGAAGCTGTTCGTCGTCAATGTATCAAAGTTAACCAGGGAGCCCTCGTTTTCGGTCACACACCGGGCGAGTCGTAGATTCTATTTTTCCACAGGCTGCATTCGTAACGATGATAGCCTAATCACTGTGGACCCGGAGGAGTTCATTGATGCTTCGGCGTAGCCTCTCAGCCTTTTCAGTGCTGCTCTGTATTTCAGTGCCTGGTGAGCTTTCTGCCCAAAACAGGCAACCCATGACTCGCTTCAGCGTAGCAAACGTAGCTGAGCGTATTACGCCAACCGTGGTAAACATTACGACTCGCCGGAGCCATCCACCCTCCACGGGCTTCCCCGCGTCTCCTGCTCCACATGGGGAACAATCACCACAGATGGGCGCTGGGTCGGGAGTGATCATCTCCAGGCGAGGCGAAATTGTAACGAATAATCACGTAGTAGAGGGCGCTGAGGAAATTCGTGTGACCCTCTCCGATCGGCGCGAGTTTACCGCGCAAGTCGTGGGTACCGATGCCGCTTCCGACTTAGCATTTATCAAGATCTCCGCACAGAAGCTGCCACACATGCCATTTGGTGACTCATCCGCCCTCCGGCTCGGCGAGTTTGTTCTCGCGATCGGCAATCCATTTGGATTTGGGCAAACTGTGACGCTTGGAATCGTGTCTGCAAAAGGGCGGGCTGACATCGGTATTGTTGCTTACGAAGATTTCATTCAAACCGATGCCGCTATTAACCCAGGGAACTCAGGTGGGCCGCTAGTCAATTTGGACGGAGAATTGGTAGGGATAAACACCGCAATTCTCTCCCGTTCCGGAGGTGCTCAAGGCATCGGCTTCGCCGTCCCTTCAAACATGGTGAGGCCAATATGGCGGCAAATCGTCCAGTTTGGCAAAGTACGTCGGGGATGGCTTGGCGTAAGTATCAAAGACCTCACTCCGGAACTGGCCCAGTCATTATCGATCGGCTATGTGCAGGGCGTTCTTATTGATAACGTCCTCGCGGGTGGACCGGCAGCCCAAGCCCAGCTCAAGGTTCAGGACGTTGTGATTGCGATTGCCAACAATCCGGTCGCCACTTCGGCCCAACTTCGGAACCGAGTAGCCCTTATCGAACCCGGCTCAACCACTAATGTGTCGATCATTCGCAATGGGCGCCCTAAAAGGGTTCGAATTGTACTGGGCGAAAAACAAGAGTATTCGGTGCTTTCCCAGGTCAGACCCCGCGCTTCCGTCGTAGAGGGATTAAGCGTAAGAGCACTGAGCGCCGAGCGCAGACGGGCGAAAATGATTCCTCGGAAAGTTCGAGGCGTTCTTGTCTCCCGAGTCACCCCCAACTCACCAGCAGCTCGGGCGGGCGTGCACGTTGATGATGTTATTACCTTTGTCAACAAGCGCAGAGTTATGAGCCTACAGGACTATCATCGGGCGGTACCGCGCCAAGCTGCGAAGCTCGTTCTTCGGTTATACTCCGACGGAAAAGCTCGCAAGGTGATCCTGCGACTGCCGAACTCGAGACATTAAGCGTGTTGCTGACCTCAACAAGGAACTATCACGAAAGGCCAAACCTTGTTTAGGCTCAGTCTCTAGCGCCTCGGGTGGGTGCCATCATAAACCCGACGGAGATGGCGCCCATCAACCTGAGTATATATTTCTGTCGTGCGAAGATCAGCATGACCCAGCATCACCTGAATCGCGCGCAAATCAGCGCCACCCCGGACTAAGTCCGTTGCATACCCATGCCGAAGTTTGTGCGGAGAAACCAATTGCGGATCCAAGTTCGCTTTTGCAGCCAGCTGTTTCAGTCGGAGGAATATCGTTTGGCGACTGACTCTCAGAGTACGGCTACGCCCCGGAAATACCGTATTAGTTGTGGCCGCTCGAGCGTCCACAGACCGTTCCCGTTCCACATAATGCTCAAGAAACTTCGCGACGACTGGTCCGAGCGGCACCATTCGTTCTTTGGAGCCCTTACCGCGGACGCGTAACGAGAGCGCCTCAAAATCGACATCTTCAAGCTCAAGGTCCACAACTTCGCTGACTCGAAGTCCCGCCCCGTACAATAGAGCAACCCAGGCCCTATCTCGAGCGCTCTCTCCCGCTCGTAGTAATGCGCAGGCTTCGCTTCCGCCCACCATCTCCGGCAGTCTTTTTACCATCCCCTTGGGGAGAACGAGAGCCTCCGTAGCTGAGTAATCTATGAGTCCCTCCTGACGAAGCCACTTCCAAAACCCCCGAGCTGATACCAACATCCGCGCCTGCGACGAGTTTTTTTTCCCTGATTTGGCGAGCATCTGTGCCCAACCAACAAGATGCTCATCACGTACCACACGAGGTTCAGTCACTTCGACCTCCCGTAGATACGTACACATATGACGAAGATCTCGCGTGTACGCTAAGATTGTGTGGCCAGCAAGATTTCGTTCGATCTTCAGATACCGCAGATACATCGTCACCGCAGAGATTAAGCCATTTGTTTTAGTCATGGTGAGCCCCGTGCGATCGAGAACATGGGTGTCCTCCCAAAACTATGCCGCCACATCTATTCGATGCCTACGCTCAAACTCAAAGGGCGCAGCCCAGCAAAGAATGACGATACCCCTCAACGATCTTTACGTCCAAAAACGTGCCCGGACCATAGTGACCCTCAACATGCACCGAACGGTTTTCACCATTGCGACCACTACTCCGGCTAGCATCAGTTTTTGACCGCCCTTCGATCATAACAACCTGACGCTCACCTACCGCTTTTTGAAGCACTTCTTCCGTAATCTCATCCTGACGACGCTGCAGCACGTGGAGGCGGCGCATGCGCTCTTCCACTGGTACCGATGGCTCGATCTTGAGCGCACGGGTCCCCACCCGTTCGCTGTAAGCAAACGAATAAGCGCCAATGAATCGCACCTCTTCGAGGAGGGTCATGGTCTCCTGAAACTCTTGTTCCGTCTCCCCCGGAAAGCCGACGATCAAGTCCGTTGTCAGTGCAACCTGAGGAGCAATACGCCGCAGAGTGGCCACCACTTCGAGGTACTCCTCACGCGTGTATCCGCGGCGCATCGCCTGCAGTACCGATGAGCTTCCGGACTGGGCCGGCAGGTGCATGTGTGGACATAGTTCCGGAATCTCTCGAAAAGCCTCGATCTGCTCAAGGGAAAATTCACTGGGATGGGGGGATGTAAATCGAAGGCGCTCTATCCCCGGTACCTCGGCCACTTTGTATAATAGTTCGTGAAACGGAACTTGGCCCGGTATTCGGTGCTTTCCGTAAGCATTCACCGTCTGACCAAGGAGAATTACTTCCTTGGTCCCCTGATCCGCCAAGCAATGTACTTCATCCAAAATCTCGGCCGCGGGGCGGCTAACTTCTCGCCCTCGCGTATAGGGTACAATGCAGAACGAGCAAAACTTATCGCAGCCCTTCATCACGCTGACGTACGCTGAAATTGGCGCCGGAGCATGGGCCGGGGCCACAGGAAAGCGGTAACTCCGACGATCCAGAAACTCGGTCTCTTCCAGTCGGATCTGCTTCGTCTGCACCTCCCTGACTAGGTCGGGCAGCCGAGATAAATGGTCCGGACCGAAGACAATATCCGCCTGCGGAATGCGTTTCAGCATCCGTTCCCCCTCTTGCTGGGCTACACATCCTCCAATGGCCAGCACAACCTCAGGACGTTGCCTTTTGATGTGCTTCATTTCACCAGCCTTCGACCGAAGCTTTTGCTCCGCCTTTTCGCGAACACTGCATGAATTCAAGACGATAAGATCCGCCTCGTCCGGTTGATCGGTGAGCGCATACCCTTCAGCAGCCATCAACGCCACCATCCTCTGCGAATCGTGGGTGTTCATCTGACAACCGAACGTTTCCAGGTACAAACGCCGAGGCAGAAGCTGTGAGTCGTCCACGCTGGAGGTCAAAGGGGCCGGGACGGCGACGGACGCCGGTAGAACACGAAGCTTAGCCACAACCGATCCGAACTTCACCCGCCGTCGTCGGGAGCGCAACGAGAGAATGGCGAACACCCCACACGAGCGGTATCTCCCTGATGGTGGACCTACGCGCATTTCAGACAAGCATCGAAGGGACCTTCGGGCCCAAAGACCGAGAACGTGGCATTCCAGGCACGTTCATGTACCTCATCGAAGAAATAGGTGAGCTTGCCGAAGCCCTAAAAGAACCAGAACAGCATGATGTCGCCGGCGAGTTTGCAGACTGCCTGGCCTGGCTAGTCAGCCTCGCCAACCTCGCCAACATTGACCTCGCTGAAGCCGCTACCCGGAAATACCCCAAAAAATGTATTCGTTGTGATGCATCACCATGTACGTGCCTATCCAAACCCTAACTACAGATTTAACAACCGGTTGACTTGGCGATGTGTGTAGCTATCGAGCCGGGCATTGCCCCGCGGAGAAGCTGGAACCTGGGTTCTACCCAAGGGATTCCTGCTGTGTCATCCGTGCATGAACCGCTGAACAATACCCGGTCAATATCTAGCAACTTGATTTACTCTTTACCTTCTTCTTTTTCTTCAGCTTGGTGAAGCGACCGCTGAATAACTTCGAAGACATCTTTGGCCAGATTCTCTAGACCAGCCAATCGCTCTAATTGAGCTTTCATAAGCTGAGCGCGACGAACTTCGTATCGTCGCCATCCATTGAGGACCACCACCAAACGAGCGGCGAGCTGCGGATTGGCACTATGTAATGCCGCTATTTGGTCACCAAGAAACTGGTAGCCGAGGCCATCTAATCGATGAAAATGGGGCATATTCATCGCAAACGTACCTACCAACGAACGAACCCGGTTGGGATTACTCAGATCAAATTGGTGATGTTCCCGTAGTTTCACCACCCGCTCGTACGTGCCTTCAGCTTTTGACGTGGCCTGAATAGCAAACCATTTATCGAGAACCAAGGGATCAGCTTTCCATTGATCGTAAAAGATGCTGAGCGCCTTTTCTGCATCATACGCCCGAATATTAACCAAACAACTCAGCGCCGCTTTGGAATCAGTCATATTCTTAGCGCCCTGAAACAAGTGCCAAGCTTTGGCGTGGTGACTATCTCCCAACTCACACAGAAGACTTAAAGCCACATGGCGAACCTTTCGATCAGCCATAGTTGGACTTGCGTGTTGCTCCCAAATATCTACCAATCGCGCTTCATGAGCCTGGGCTATCGTCAACAACAATTTTTCCCGAGCAGCAAAAACAACCGATGGATCAACCGGCTGAACCAGTTGTGCTAGCTGTCTGAGTGCTGGCAGCACCATTGCCAGCGAACGAATGGCTGGATCAAGCTGTGGGTCTTCGAGCATGCGTCCATAGGCTTCAATGAACCTTGGGTCCGGTGTCGCAGATAGATCGTGTGTCAGGTCAACAATAATCTGTGAGGCTAAGGTTTGTCCGGCATCCCATCGGCCAAAAAGATCTGAATCATGACCAAATAAGAATGCCAGTTCTTCCTGAGTTCGAGACACACTGCACTTAACAGGGGCTGAAAAATCGCGAAACAGTGACACGATCGGTTTTTCATCGATATTTTCAAAGACAAAACTTTCCTGCTTGTCTTTGATCTCTAATATGCGTTCCGTTGGAACATCAGAGTCTTTAGCCATCTTCAGTGGCAGACATCGACCGTTGCTTCCTAACAATGCGAGTCGACAAGGAATAAGGCACGGCTCATATGCACCATATCCCGGTATATCCTCCCGAGATTGAGTAAAGGTGAGTTTATATTGTTGTTTGTCGGGTGAGTATTCTTGTTCTACACTCACCGTTGGCGTACCTGGCTGGCCATACCATACCGCCAACTTGGACAAGTCTCGCGCATTTGCGTCCGCCATTGTTGCTAAAAAGTCGTCACATGTCACCGCCTGGCCATCATGGCGCTCGAAATAGAGATCCATCCCCTTTCGAAAGCCCGTTTCACCGAGAAGAGTGAAGTACATACGAACAACTTCTGCGCCCTTTATATATACCGTAGACGTATAAAAGTTATCCATTGCAATATACGCTTCTGGTCGAATCGGGTGAGTCATGGGACCAGCGTCCTCTTCGAATTGAACCGTCCGAAGCAGGCGAACATCGGCAATGCGCTTGACTGCTGCCGAATGCATAGCGGCAGTGAAAAGTTGGTCACGAAAGACGGTGAGGCCTTCTTTGAGGGTTAGCTGAAACCAATCCCGACATGTAACTCTATTACCAGTCCAATTATGAAAGTACTCATGCCCTATTACTCCCTCGATATCTTCATAATCCTGGTCGGTAGCAGTCTCCCGCTTGGCTAGCACATACTTTGAATTAAATATGTTTAGACCCTTATTCTCCATGGCCCCCATATTAAAATCACGCACTGCAACTATCATGTATATATCGAGATCGTACTCCAAGCCAAAGGTCTCTTCGTCCCACTTCATTGCTCGCTTCAAGCTAGTAAGCGCATGAGCACATTTATCGATATTTTCCGGCTCAACCCAGACTTCCAACCGAACTTCTCTGCCTGATCGAGTGGTGAACATATCTGATTGGCAGACGAGATTTCCAGCCACCAGCGCGAATAGATAACTAGGCTTTTTGTACGGATCGTCCCACCGCACCCACTTTCGCCCATCGTCTAATTCACCGCTATCTACGAGGTTTCCGTTAGAAAGGAGTACGGAACATGACTTCGGGTCAGCAACAATTGTCGTGGAGTATAAGGACATGACATCTGGCCGATCGAGGTGAAATGTAATTCGACGAAAGCCCTCGGCCTCACACTGAGAACAGTACATCCCACCAGACTGATACAGACCAGAAAGCTCTTTGTTTGTTTTAGGATAGATAAGTACTTTGGTTTCGAGGACAAAACGATCTGGCACCTTCGCTATAGTAAGGCTCTCTCGGTCCTGAACAAAAGCATCAGACTCAAGCCGCTGCCCATCAACCTCGACTGTCAATAACTCCAGGTTTTCGCCATCTAATACGAGCGGGGTTTCAGAGGAGGCGTGCGCAGCGCGACAGATCTGGGACGAAGCCTCAACCAGCGTGCTCTCTACACCAATCTCAAACCGAAGCTCTATTCGTTCAACAAGATAGGACGGTGGGGCATAATCTTTCCTATATTTCAGCTGGGGTGATCCTTCTTGTTCAACGGGCTTCATCATATATAAACATGATAGCGTTACCCTGCGTTCAGGCTCCCAGTCAATCCGCGTTCATATCGAGGGCAAGAGATGCGACCCACTCCAGATGAGGTGTTGCCGGATAAATATCAAAGGCAGCCAGTGTTTGCACTCTAAAGCCAGCCGCCTGAAGCTGTCGTAGATCCCGAGCCAGCGAGCCGACATGACAGCTGATGTACACCACCTGAGCGGGACGGAGTTTGGCGAGGTCCGCCAGAACGCCCGACTCAATCCCCGTTCGGGGTGGATTCACAACCACCCAAGAGGGCCAACGGTCCCGCAAATGCTTCGCCGATGAGGGGGCACATACCCATTCAACATTCGACAGCCCTAGTTTTCTTCCTAGCTCAACCGCGGGGCGCTCAAGTTCAACCGCCACCACCGCAGTAAAGCGCTGGGCCAATAGACGAGTGAAATTTCCGCTTCCTGCATACAACTCGAGAGCAAGCTCCCCCTGCTGAGGCAGCAGCTGCTCAAGCTCCGCCAACAGAGCATCATTGCCCTGCAGACTCGCCTGTGAAAAAACGGAAGCGCTTAAAAAAATCGATCCCCACCGATCCGCCCTAATCACTGGTTCATTCCGCTTCACCCATGAGATCTCACCAAGCGCCGGCATCAAGAACAGCAGACTTTCGGGTAGGTGAATGGATAGCTCTCGCCCATTGGTGATTAGGCGAACCTCACCAGACACCGGATGGCCAGTACTCAGCTGCTCAATCAAGCGTTCCAACAAATTACGGGTTTCGTTGAGCCGGGGATGGAGGACCAGACAGTGCTGAATCGGAACTAACTCATGGGAATAGGCTCGGCGATAGCCCACCCCACCAGACCCAACCGCCAACCGCGCCCGGGTACGATAGCCCGTCAAATCCAGCGCTTGAACTGGCTTTCGGAGACCTACCTCCTCTGGTACCCCCCCTAATCGGCGCAGAGTGTTCAGGCCCTCGCTTACCTTCACATCCCGGACTAAGTCCGACTCGATGTGCATGAGGGAGCAACCTCCGCAGTCCACGATATGCTCACAGGGGGGAATCACACGACTCGCGCTGGGATGCAGGACTTCTGCGAGGTCAGCTCGCAGAAAACGTTTCGTTACATGGGTAAGCCGAATCCGCGCGGTTTCTTCCGGGGCCGCTCCCCGGACGAACACGACCCTTCCGTCCGCCACTCGACCCACCGCCGCACCTTCGGCGGACAAGCCGGAAGCAGTGCGGATCACCAGTTCTTCGCCCTTTTTCACTTAGCAACCTTGTCGAGCAAAGACCTTAAGTCGATTCACTCATATCCAGCTTTTCGAGAAGCTGATGAATCAATTCCTTCGTTTCGTCGTTCATGTCTACAAACTCAACGCCCATTCCAGCCGGTCGTCTACTCCCCTCCAGCGTAAGACGTTGCCAACGCACCACGCCATCGAGAGCAAATGGTCCCTCCCCATCCGAACGCGGCAATCGAATGCGCAGCTGTTCCCCCACCGGCAACGGTTGAGAAGTGCTTATGAACAAACCTCTTCGCGCCAAATTGCGACTGTAGTCGGTCACAAAGCTGCCATCCACTCGATAGTCCACTTTGAGGGCAACTACACAACGCTTATCTCTACGATTATTTCCATCTGCTCGATCTTCCATATAGTCCCACCCGCAGCGATCGCTCTGTCAGCATATACCATACTGGTATCCAACGATTGACCCGACGTCGAGCTACAGCAAGATTGTGTCTATGGACAAGATCTTACCCAATGCCGAATCTGCCATAGCGGATATTAACAACGGCGCATGCATCATGTCGGGAGGTTTTGGACTCTGCGGCAATCCAGAAAACTTGATAACAGCGCTCCACAACAAGAGGGTCAAAGATCTAACCATCATCTCCAACAATTGTGGTACTACCGACAGTGGCTTGGGTATCCTTCTCAAGGACCGCCAGATCAAGAAGATCATTGCCAGCTATGTCGGGGAAAACAAGGAATTCGAGCGACAATATCTAAATGGGGAGATCGATGTAGAATTATGTCCACAAGGCACGCTGGCAGAGCGTCTTCGTGCGGGTGGAGCAGGTATTGGTGGCTTTTATACACCGGCCGGCTACGGTACCGTAGCCGCCGAAGGAAAAGAAACTCGGGAAATCGATGGTCGTTGGTATGTATTCGAGGGACCACTTAAGGCCGATTTTGCTATTGTCCGCGCACACAAAGCCGACCGCTGGGGTAACTGTACCTTCCGCAAAACCGCTCGCAATTTTAGCCCCATGATGTGTATGGCCGGCAAAATTACCATCGTCGAAGCAGAGCTAATTGTACCGCTCGGCCATATTAGGCCCGACGAATGTGATATTCCAGGCGTGTTTGTCCAACGGGTCATCCACGGATCTCATTACCAAAAATGGATTGAGCAACGAACGCTAAGACCAACCGAACGAACATACTAAGGCGTGTTTCTGAGCTGAGCAAGAACTCTTGCAAAGACCCCAAGTTCTGAACTTCGGATAGTGACTGGCCAAAGCTAACGGAGAGCACCTTCTTGCGGGGGCACTGCAAGAACTCCGGACCTTCACAGAAGAGTACTAGCAGGCCATCGGAAAAGTGGGATGGGTGATCCGCGAAGTATCTTTTCCGTGCAACGCTCCGGATGAAGAGGGCGCATACCGGGCGTATGCAACCGATGAAAGGCGAAGCCGGTCCTGACGTCCCACGGAAAAAGGACCCGCGAAGCGCCTAACTCACTTTTCCGATGCCCTGCTGGTATACTCATTCCTTATTGCTACATAAGCTAGAG
>JAHQVK010000206.1 GCA_019634385.1 Myxococcales bacterium
CATCGCGCTGGTTCAGTTGCGAATAGTACGTCAGCTCGTCCAGATTCTTAGGCTCTGGATAGTGGCGTTCGATGTAGTTCAGATAGGTTTCGTATCCCTTGTCCGTCTTGTCGTGGAAGCGGGCCCGACGATCACGTACGTCCAAAGCGAAAGGGTCCGGATGACCGGCGAGAATTTTACGCCAAGCCGATCGTCCCGGGGCGGCCGCGAAGCCAAACTCGGAAGCAAAGCGGGCGGTGGAGTCTTGGTAGTGCACCCAATCTCCACGGCCGTGCCACACATCCCAGTAGTGCTGGTCACCAACGTCACCGTCATTGGCGTTGTTTCCGCCGATAGGTGAGGAGGGGATATAAGGACGAGTGGGATCTTCTTCGCTGAGTACCGCCGGCAGGACCTCGTTGTAATGATGTTCGCCGTAGTAGCGCCCGGGTTGAGGCAGAGGCTCGTCCCATTTCGAATCCCACATGGTGAGGTTCTCATTGTTTCCACACCACAGGGCTAGGCATGGATGATTCCGTAACCGTCGTATGTTTTCGGTAGCCTCCGAGCGGAGCGCGGTCTGGTCTGCGGGATCGTCGGGGACATAGGAGCAGGCAAAGGGGAAATCTTGCCATACCAGCAAACCCATTTCATCACATAACTCATAGAAGGCATCACTTTCGTATAGGCCACCGCCCCAGATACGAATCATGTTCATGTTCATGTCGAGGGCGCGCTCGAGTTGTTTGCGCAGCCGGGGACGGTCAACGAGGGAGGGAAAGCTGTGGTCTGGAATCCAGTTGGCACCTACTGCCCACAACGCCTGACCGTTGACTTGAAACGCAAAGGTCTCACCACGGGTGTCCGGATTACGCTCCAAAGAGATGGTTCGGAGCCCGATACGCTGATGCCGTTGATCCAGAACGGACGGGTTGTTGCCTGGGGTGTGGCCGGTGGGAAGAAGCACGGATTCAACCGTATAGAGTTCTTGGGATCCAAGGCCGGTGGGCCACCACAAGCGCGGATGCAGGATTTCGTGGGTTTGTCCATCAGCGAGCCAGCACCCGTTGATACGGTGGTAGACGTCCCCTTCACCTTCCACCTCAGCGTGACAGCTCAATTCGAAGGCGCCGCTCGCGAGCGGATGCTGCTTCACCCAAACGTCAATCAGACGCGAGCGGAACTCTAGGAGGTGGACCGGTTGCCAGATGCCGGCAGAGCAGAGCCTCGGTCCCCAGTCCCATGAAAACATGTACTGGGCTTTGCGGAGGAAAGCGCGCTCGGGAAAGCGGGCGACGTTGTCCGGTAGACCCTCTCGGCCGAAAAAACTCAACCGCCGGGCCCTGCCAACCGCCGGAGCGGATTCGAAGCGCAGCATGACTTCGTTGATCCCAGGGCGTAGATGCTCACTCACGTCCAGCTCAAGTGCTTGGAACATATTGTCGTGGCGAGCGAGGGCCTGGTCATTGAGGAACACCGTGCATACGGTATCTACACCGTTGAAGCGCAGCACCCGCTTTGGAAGATTGGGGGTCATCGAGGCATGAAAACGCAGCCGATAGATCCACGTGGCTTCATCGATCCATTGGCAGCCGAGCTCACCCAGCCCCTCGAAGGGGTCGACGATGACCCCATGGCGGCAGAGGTCAAGGTGTACGTAACCAGGGACTTGAGCCGGTAACCACTCGAGCTGAGTGTATCCTAATTTTCGGGGCTGACCGTTTGGTAAAAGCCAGGCTTCATCCGCGAGTTCCCAGCCTACATCGAGGGAGGTTTTTTTTACGCAGTGGCTCACAGTGATTAACTATCCCCCAGATGACTGACTGTAACCTCATAATCTTGGAGATGCCGTTGCCCACTGGTCTATGAAAAGTGTGACCGGGCCCTGCGCCAACAACCATCCGGTATCAAGGGTATATGTGCTTATTGAGATGAACGACTTGCTGGGCTTAGCTTAGCAGTATGGGCTCGGCGTGTTCTGGTACGGATTCAGCGACTGTTGGAAGGTCTTTATTGATGAGCTTCTGAACGTCGACCTTGGCTTATGGGATAGTTGAGCCGGTTGATTTGGCCATGTGTGTAGCTATCGAGGCAGGCTTTTCGAGAAACGCTCTGACGACGAGGCGAGCGTACCAGTCGGTACGTGACCGAGGAGAGACTTTTTGTGGTCAGGACTTTTCACGGAAAGACCGGCCCATAGATGCGTGCAGGGCTAGATCAACCGGCTGCTAGGGGCGTGTCTTTAAGCTCCGGACCGCGTTCTGACTTGTTTCCTGCGTGTGTGAGGGGTCGGTGGCTTCGCCCCCCTTTCGGGCTGTGGAAGACCCCTTACAAACGCGGGCTACGGCGTCATCTCTGCAGCCGTCGGTTGAAGACACGCCCTCATTGAATATGTTCGGCAAAGCAGCTTAAGTGCAGTTTGTAACTCATTGAATATGTTTGGCAAAGCGGCTTAGGTGCGGTTTGTACCAAAATCTGAGAACTTAACTTATGCTCGGTAGCGAAATTTTGTCTAAACTTCCTGACCGTCCGCTCGAAAAAGCTGAGCTGCTGGAACTGCTCACTGAGTTGGGAATACAAACGTCAACGCTTGAGCATCAGCCGTTGTTTACGGTGGCAGACTCCACCGGTGTTCAGGAGCAACTGGCGGGCGGGCATACGAAGAATCTGTTTCTGAAAGACAAAAAGGGTCAGTATTTTCTACTGACCGCTGAACAGGATACTCAGGTCAACCTCAAGACGTTGCACAAGCTGCTGGGCGGTTCGAGCCGTTTTTCGTTTGGCAAGCCTGAAGCTCTGTTGGAGCTGCTTGGCGTCATTCCCGGTTCGGTGACCGCATTCGGTATTGTCAACGACCGTGAAGGTCGGGTGAAATTTGCCCTGGATTCACGTCTGATGCGCCATGAAATCATCAATTGCCATCCGCTTTCCAATGAGGCGACAACCAGCATCAAACGCGAGGATTTGCTGGTATTTGCAAAAATCACCGGGCATGAAGCTCAGATTGTTGATCTGGCTCAAGAGGTCTAGCAGGCCATCGGAAAAGTGCGTTAGGCGCTTCGCGGGTCCTTTTTCCGTGGAACGTCCGGACCGGCTTCGCCTTTCATCGGTTGCATAGGCCCGTTATGCGCCCTCTTCATCCGGAGCGTTCCCCGGAAAAGAACCTTCGCGGATCACCCATCCCACTTCTCCGATGGCCTGCTAGCACCACAACGGTCAGGAAAGCAGTCAGGTGCGGCTTGTAACTCGGGGCGAAAACCCCAGTTTTGAACAAGACCCATACTCGTGCCCATCGGTCACCCAAGTTGTTGGAATAGTTACAGCAAAGAGTACTTGCATTGATTCAGCAAGAATCAACAAGGGGTCGCGCAGCGGGGCATAGCCCGGCGTAGAAGCAGAAACTTGGGTTCAACCCAAATGATTTCTGCTGCATTCCCGAAGGGATGCAGCCGTAAAATCAGATGCAAATGTCGCGGCTTCTATGTCGATCGAAGAGGGGTGTAACCGGACGCTGCACCAGCATAGGAACGACAATAGTTCCACCCCGTCCTTACAGACCGGCCGGAGCAGTAATCATCGGTCCTGGTGGTTATATACAGCAAAGACCACTTGAATTGATTCTGTAAGAATCACCGAGGGGTCGCGCAGCGGGGCATAGCCCGGCGTAGGAGCAGGCACTTGGATAGAACCCAAGTGATTTCTGCCGTATACCGGTGGGTGCTTAGTGTTGAAGTCACGTAGTACCGAGGGGGAAGGGTTGCCTCATGATGCAGCACGGTGATTCAAGGTTTTCCATGTACCGAACTGACAGTGGCGCTTAATCGACCACGCAACATCGAGTATGTAAGCGAGACACATGCGGATCATATTTTTTATGGCCCTTACCTACGGAGTTTGTGCGGTCACCGGCTGTATTAACCACCCGAAGGCTGTCACCTCGCCAGCCCAACTTAACACTCAGGAAGATAAGTCTTCTCCTCTGGCGGACAAAAATATGTCCCCTGAAGACCGAGCACAGCACTTGGTTGGGCAATTAAGCCTTCCGCAGAAGATACAACTAGTGACGGGTGTCGGATTTTCCCTGGAAACTGGAGGGTCTAGCCTAGTACCCGGTGCCGCGGGTGCGACCTACGCAGTGCCACAGCTAGGTATACCATCCATTGTACTCGCTGACGGTCCCGCTGGTGTTCGTATTAATCCCAAACGGGCCAATGACCCCCGAAGCTATTATGCCACCGCCTTCCCGGTAGCAACGGTACTAGCCTCAACCTGGAACACGGGCTTGGTTGAAGAAGTTGGCACCGCCATGGGTAACGAAGCTAAAGCCTACGGCGTAGATATATTGTTGGGGCCGGGCATGAATATTCAAATGAATCCCCTCGGCGGCCGAAACTATGAGTATTTTTCGGAGGATCCATTGGTGACCGGGAAGATGGCGGCAGCCATTGTGAGGGGTGTCCAAAGTCGCGGAGTAGGAGCAACAGTTAAGCATTTTGTAGCTAACAATCTAGAGACCAATCGCTTGGTACTTAATGCAGAGATCGATGAGCGTGCACTACGGGAAATTTATCTCAAGGGGTTTGAAATTGCGGTGCGGGAGAGCAAACCTTGGGCGGTTATGAGTTCGTACAATAAGCTGAACGGTACATATACTTCTCAGAATAAGTCTCTTCTTATAGATATACTACGAGATGAGTGGGGGTTTGATGGGATGATCATGACCGATTGGTTTTCGGGTGATGACTCTGGAGCCCAAATGACAGCGGGCAACGATCTTCTCATGCCCGGGGTTGACAGGAACCGAGAAGAAATTCGGCAAGCGCTTCAAGATGGGAGCCTTTCCGAAGCTGATATAGATCGGAACCTGGTCAATATTTTGGGCGTGGTTTTCCGCTCTCTGAAGGCCTCCAACTATGAGTTCGATAATAATCCGGATCTCCAAGCTAATGCTGGTTTTGCCCGGCAAGCGGCAACCGAGGGTGTAGTTTTGCTCAAGAATACTAACAAAACGCTGCCCATACCCGGTCGTTCGAAGGTGGCTGTTTTTGGTATAACATCTTATGACGTGATTTCTGGAGGCACAGGAAGTGGAGATGTGAATGAAGCGTACACGGTTTCTCTAGTTCAGGCCTTGGAATCCCAACAGTTTGTCCTGAACGCAGATCTCAAAAAGCAGTATGAGACCTATCTTCAGAAAGAGAAAGCTAAACGGCCTCCACGAAAGAACTTTTTTGATCCCCATCCATCGATTCCAGAGATGAAAATTTCTGCCCAGGCCGCTCGTCGTTGGGCTAAGAGTGCGGACATTGCGATCTTTACTCTTGGGCGTAATTCTGGTGAGTTCAATGATCGTAAGATTGCAGGAGACTTTGATCTTACACCGGTTGAGCACAAAACTATAAATATTATTAGTAAGGCCTTTCACCGGGCAGGCAAAAAAGTTGTTGCGCTACTAAACATAGGTAATGTCATTGAAACCGCATCCTGGAAAGACAAGGTGGACGCAATTGTTGTTCCTTGGCAAGGAGGACAAGAGGCGGGCAATGCGATGGCTGATGTACTGTCTGGTGCGGTGAATCCATCAGGCAAACTCCCGGTCACATTTCCGAACCGGTACGCGGATGTACCATCCGCCAAGAATTTTCCGGGAAGAGTCCTGAGTGAGACGATTCTTGATAACCCCTATGTCCCGCAATTTCCGAGAGGGATGGAATCTGAAATGAGGTATCTTGATAGCGTCTTTGTTGGGTACCGGTACTATGATTCATTCAAGAAAGATGTATCTTATCCATTTGGTTGCGGACAATCTTATACTCAATTTACATTGAGCGATCTTATGGTCACGATGGAGGATAACAGCCAGGGCCGTATTGACCTTAAAGTCACCAATACCGGTTCTGTGGCCGGCAAGGAAGTGGTGCAACTTTACGTGACTGCTCCGCAATCGGGTCGTCTGCAGAAACCAAAGCATGAACTAAAGGCATTTCAAAAAACGCGATTATTGGCGGCTAATGAAAGCCAAGACGTACATCTGAACCTATCAGCTGAGAGCTTGGCTTCGTTTGATGACAAGCTTCATCAATGGGTTGTAGAGCCGGGTGAATATATGATTCGAGCTACAAATTGCTCAAGGAATCCCGGTGTATCGAGTAAGATTTCGGTTGGGAATGAGCAAACAACATCACCATCGCTCACACCATTGCCCCCGTCCCAGTCCATTTTGTCTCCCTATATTCAGAGCTCGAATTGATTTCGGACTTAGTGATATGAGTTCCGGCCTGGCGATATGAGTTTGGACTTGGATGTAAGCTGGCCGGAGTGAAATGCTCGGAAAAGGTAGCTACCCGCAAAGTGCAATTGAGTTGAGCATCTAGCTTAGCTCATTGCACATGGGGGCTCTACCGCGCAGCCAAGAGGAGGAGGTCTCCTATTGTGGTAGCTTGACTACAGCAGAAATCACTTTGGTTGAACCCAAGTTCCCGCTTCTCCGCTGGGCAATGCCCCGCTGCACGACCCGTTGCTGATTCTTAGAGAATCACCAAAAAGCCTGGCTCTATAGCTACACACATGGCCACATCAACAGGCTGTTAAGTATGGCCGTTTGCTGTCGACACAGTCGAGAGCAGTTCCATGTGCACAAGACTCCAGTGGACCACGTAGTGTGGTAGCTGGGGACAAGCTTGGACCGCAATCTAGGTGATACCTGCTGGTTGATCTACCTTGAGGGCCAGTATTAGCTCCTCACTGGCTCTCTTCGGACACCAGACTGATCATGATCAGCTTCTGACCTGCTCTGGTAGAACAAAAGTCGATCGCGATCAACTTTTGACCTGCTCTGGTCGGACACAAAGCTGATCACGATCAACTTCTGACCTGCTCTTGTCGGACACAAAGCCGATCACGATCAACTTCTGACCTGCTCCGGTAGAACAAAAGTCGATCACGATCAACTTCTGACCTGCCCTGGTAGAACACCAGTCGATTTGATCAACTTTCGTGCAATGGGGAAGTTTATTCCCAACGGCCCTTTTTTTGTCTCACCACGTTGATGAAACTATGGCCGGCAAAGTTGTGACCGTAGCGTTGGGGCCGTTGGGCCTCGAGGTAGTTAAGGCCTTGAGCGAACGGGACTCTCCCCCAAAGCCACAGCTATACAGTATCGCGTAGAATAGCTGCCATCGGTGTTCGAAATGATTTTCAAATGTTTCGTAGTTGTCCATCGCAGAGGATGAGGGACATATCTATCCGGGATGGAAGAGGTGCATCGAGTGCATCAGGGTGATATAGGATATCCCAAACGACTGGCCATGTTAGGGCGAGCGGCACCGGGTGAGATCTATATTCGTGGTGGATGGTGGGTGCCCGAGCCGCTGGCGGTAGGCATTGTGGGGGCACGAAAGGCTAGTGAAGCAGGGAGAGATTGGAGTTTTCGATTGGCTAAGCTTGCTGGTCAGCATGGGTTGGCAGTGGTCAGTGGCGGCGCTTTTGGCATCGATAGGGCGGCCCATGAAGGTGCGCTGGCCGGAAAGGCCCGGACTGCAGTGGTGTTACCTAGTCCGGTGGATGCACCAGTGCCTTATGCTCATCGCGGATTGTTTATGGACGTTCTAGCCCACGGAGGCACGTTGTTATCGGAGCATGGGGTGCGTCTTCGTCACCGGGCTCCGTTTGCCACCCGTAATCGATTGATAGCCGCCCTCAGTGATGTGGTTGTGGTGGTCGAAGCCGGGGAGCGGTCGGGCACTCGTCATACTGTCAAATGGAGCCAACGGCTAGGACGGTTGGTGGGCTTTGTCCGATGGGCCGACGATGACTCTCGGGGTGCAGGCGGACGAGCGGTAGGTGGTGCTTGGCGAGTATCCACCGTTGAAGAAATCCTACGGGTCTTTGGTGACATGGGATCACTCAATGCGAAGGCGTTTTCTTCGAGGCGCTTATCCACACAGAGCGCCCGCTCCGAGGCTCGAATCCGCCCATCCAAGGAGGTGGCTACGCCTGATGTAGAGTTAACACCGGAGCGAGCGGCCTTGCTGAAGGCTCTTTGTGCTCCAGCGACCTTTGATGGGCTGATGCGCCACCTCGGTGTGAGTGCGGAAGTCCTCACCCGGCAGTTACTGGAAGCGGAGATGTCCGGCGAGGTAGAGCGAGCTGGAGGACGCTGGCGACGCTGCCGTTCATGACCTGAGCGGTCTGAAGCTTGACCGTTGATGTTCACCGGCGGAAGACCCCTTCTGATGGATGCTAAGGAGGCCGTGGGCAAAGATCTCCCCGTGTGGGTGGTTGGTGGTGGACTAGCGGGATGTGAAGTTGCTCTTCAGCTTTCGAGGAGGGGCATCCCCGTGCGGCTTATTGAGATGAAGCCCAAGGTTCGAACGCCAGCCCAGGTCTCAGACCATCTGGCTGAGCTCGTTTGCTCAAACTCTTTCCGGGGCGCGGCCTTAAACAATGCGGTAGGTGCCCTCAAAGAAGAGATGCGGATGACCGGAGGGGCTCTTATCGCTATGGCGGATGCGACGCAAATACCGGCGGGTGGCGCGCTAGCGGTGGACCGAGAAGCTTTTGCTCACGAGGTAGAGACCCAGGTTCGCGCCGCTTTGGGGATTGAGTTGATCACCGAGGAGCTGGTGGAGTTGCCCTCACCGGATACTGCGCCGATTGTTGTGTTAGCTACTGGGCCGTTGACCACGGAGAAACTGTCGCGAGCGGTGGCTGAGGCCTGTGGGGGGAGGGAGCATTTATATTTTTATGACGCGATCGCTCCCATTGTCGCCGCGGACTCCATTGATATGAGCGTTGCGTTTCGTGGCTCTCGATACGGCAAGGGTGAAGGGGATGAGTACCTCAATCTTCCCCTGGACGAAGAAGCCTATCGCACGTTTGTGGCTGGTCTGCTTGCGGCAGAAAAGGTGGTTCCCCGTGATTTTGAAGAGGCGAGATACTTTGAAGGATGCCTCCCGATTGAGGTGATGGCGGCGCGAGGGATAGAAACCCTTCGGTATGGGTGTATGAAGCCGGTGGGGTTGCCGGATCCTCGAACCGGAAAAGAGGCACACGCTGTGGTCCAATTACGGCCAGAGAATCCGGAGCATACTGCCTACAATATGGTTGGTTTTCAAACCCGTATGAAATGGGGTGCCCAGAAGGACATTTTCTCACAACTCCCTGGAATGTCTCAAGTTGAGTTCCTACGAATGGGATCTATTCATCGCAATACCTATATAGAGTCACCCGTTGTGCTCAACGAACAGCTACAATTGAAGCCGCGACCTCAACTATATTTTGCGGGGCAGATCACTGGCGTGGAAGGGTACGTTGAGTCGATAGCTTGTGGACTGTTGCTCAGCTGGCTGTTGGTTGCTCGTCTCAAAGGGTTCAGGCTGACCCTTCCGCCGCCTGAATCTACCTTAGGTGCGCTTTATCGACACATTTTGGGCAAACATAAGGCGGAAAGCGGAGACAAGCATCCCCATGTGCCCTCAAATATTCACTGGGGATTGTTGCCATCACTGAAGCTGAAGGCAAAAAAGAGCGAACGAAAACGGTTAGCTGGAGAGCGAGCGGTAGAGTGTTGTCGACGGTGGTGGGAAGAAGTTCGAACGGATCTCGGATGAATGTATTTTATAAGCCCGAAGGGGCGCAGGGCAAAGCTTCCTTTGCTCTAGACCGTTTCAGTGGGTTTAAGCAATGACGCGCAATTCACTATCGTGGTTGGACGCTATCCAGCAGTTTTTGGCGCATCTTGAGTACCAGCGGCGATTGAGCAGTCACACCATTCGCGCCTATCGCAGTGATGTGGAGGGTGTAGTCCGAGTACTAAAAGGGATGGAAGATGCGCCTCAATGTCCTGCTGATATGTCGGTTGATATGGTTCGGGGATGGTTGGAAGAGGTGCATGAGAAGTATGCGGTTTCGACGCGTTGCCGGAAAATCAGCGCCCTTCGCTCCTTTCTAGCGTTTCTCAAACGTGGGGGAATGTTGAGCGAAAATGTCGCTTTGGATGTTGCACTGCCCAAAAAGCCTATGCCCTTGCCCCGTACCTTGAGTGTGGATGAAGTCTTTGCGCTGGTCGAACCTGTGGATAAAGGACGGAGTCTGTCTGTACGCGAGCTTCGAGATACAGCGATTTTTGAGCTGCTCTATGGCGGGGGCATGCGCGTGGCGGAGCTAGTGGCCTTGGATACGACCGACATCGATCTCGAAGGTCGGTGGGTGCAGGTGATGGGCAAAGGGCAAAAAGAGCGAATGGTACCCTTCGGAACTAAAGCAAAAACAGCGCTTCAACGGTGGATGGGGGTCCGCAACGAGTGGCGGATACCCCGGTCCGAACAAGCGTTATTTTTGGGGGTTCGGGGGGGACGCCTCTCAGATCGTATGGTGCGGCATGTTCTTCGGGACCGAGCCCTGGCGGTGGGTTTGACAACCCGGGTCACGCCGCATCGGCTCAGACACTCGTTTGCGACCCATCTTTTGGACGAAGGCGCCGACTTACGCGCGATTCAAGCGATGCTTGGGCACTCAAGCCTCGGTACCACACAAAGGTACACTTCGGTGTCGATGGAGCGCCTTCAAACGTCTTATCAACACGCTCATCCCATGGGCCTGTTTGGAGATGCCGAGGATTGAAACGTTTGACGACGACCCCCCGGTGCTGAATGTCCGCCATTATGCGCTCAGCAGGTGAGCTAACCATGCACGGGACGACCGTATTATCGGTACGCGACGGTCAACGGGTAGCATTGGGTTCAGATGGACAAGTCAGTCTAGGACAAACCATTATGAAGGCGTCAGCCCGAAAGGTGAGGATTCTTCATAACGGGCGGGTGCTGGCTGGATTTGCCGGTTCCACTGCTGATGCATTTACGCTGTTTGAACGTTTTGAGACCAAACTCAAAGAGCACGGTGGTCGGTTGGTGCGGTCTGCCGTGGAGTTGGCTAAAGACTGGCGCACCGACCGGTTCTTACGACGTTTGGAGGCAATGTTGGTGGTGGCGGACTGCGAACAGACGCTCATTGTTTCTGGCAACGGGGATGTGATCGAACCGGATGAAGGGGTGGCCGCGATCGGCAGTGGTGGGCCCATGGCGTTGGCGGCGGCGCGAGCGTTGACCCAGCATACATCGATGAGTCCGCGAGACGTTGTAGAGGCGGGACTGACGGTTGCTGCGGACATATGTCTATATACCAATCACCACCTAACGATTGAGGAATTGAGCGAATGAGTGATGGGTTGGACCAGAAGGTGTTTACGCCACGAGAGACGGTCGGCGAGCTTGACCGCTATATTGTGGGGCAGGATAGAGCCAAACGAGCGGTGGCGATTGCCCTGAGAAACCGGTGGCGTCGTCAGCGGGTTTCTGAGGAGTTACGCGACGAGATTGTACCCAAGAATATCCTAATGATCGGACCCACCGGGGTCGGTAAAACTGAGATTGCTCGTCGGTTGGCGAAACTCATCAACGCCCCATTTGTCAAAGTGGAGGCCTCTAAGTTTACCGAAGTTGGCTATGTGGGGCGTGACGTGGAGTCGATGGTACGTGACCTGACCGAAGTTGCTATCGGTTTGGTCCGAAAAAGTCATGAAGCGGTGGTTCATACCAAAGCTTTGGAAGCCACTGAAGAACGTATTCTCGATTTGCTATTACCTCCGGCTCCAGCGGCAAGTGGGCAAAGTTACGAAACGACTACGACCGGCACGAGCGATGATTCATCCGCTAAAACCAGGGAGACTTTTCGTCGTATGCTTCGGGAGGGGCGTTTAGATGAACGTACGATTGAGATAGAAGTAAGCGCAAAGCAGCAACCATCGTTTGTACAAAACTTCGGCTCCGATGGGGTCCAAGATATGGTGTTTCAGCTGCATGATATCATCGGAAAGAATGGGCCCAAAAAGCGTCGGCGCTCGACGGTATCCCAAGCCAGGGAGCTCCTGCTTAAAGAGGAACTGGAGAAGCTTATTGATCCGGAGGCGGTCAGCCGGGACGGGGTGGAGTTAGCCGAGAAGGGAGGTATCATCTTTATTGATGAGATCGATAAGGTGGCCACCGGTCAGGGGGCAGGAGCCAAGGGAGGACCAGATATCTCACGGCAAGGGGTCCAAAGAGATTTGTTACCAGTTGTTGAGGGATGTACCGTCACCACCAAATATGGGCGGGTTCGAACCGATCATGTGCTTTTCATCGCTGCTGGTGCCTTTCACACTGCCAGTGTTTCGGACCTTATTCCCGAGCTCCAAGGGCGCTTTCCGATACGGGTGGAACTAGAACCCCTTGCTACGAGCGAGTTTGTCCGCATTCTTTGTGAACCCAAAAATTCGCTGCTGAAACAGTACAAAGCACTACTAAGCACCGAAGGGGTAGAACTGGTGATCACCGATGGAGCGGTCGAAGAGATTGCCAAAGTGGCGGCGGAGGTCAATCAGTCGAAAGAGAATATTGGTGCTCGGCGACTGCATACCGTGATGGAGACCCTTCTGGACGAAATTAGCTTTGATGCTCCAGAGCGGCGCGGGCGCCAATATGAGATCGATCGCCAGTTTGTTCAGACCAGACTGGCGGCGGTCTTAGAGAGTGAGGATCTGAGTCGATTTGTCCTGTAGCTACAGCAAAGCCCACTTGGTGATTCTGTAAGAATCAACAAGTGGTCGTGCAGCGAGGCATAGCCCGGCGTAGAAGCGGGGACTTGGGTTCAACCCAAGTGATTTCTGCTGTAATCAGGGACGGTGGTAGGGGGATTTAGTTCCCCTCCAACAGTAGTACCGTCATTGCCAGGCGGTACGAAAACACGATTGGGAGCTGGCCGGACCAGGTGCGATGGGCATAGGCTTTGTCAACAAAGAGGCTCCGTATGTCTATGAAAAACAAAGAGCAATTGAGTAACCTCGACTGGTTCGATCGTGCGAGAGAAGTATACACTCCTAATGTGGTGCCAGCACCCCTGCTTTTGGAGCGAGGGCAAGGCACACGGGTTTATGATAGCGAAGGACGTGAATATATTGATGCCATTGGCGGAATAGCCGTGAGCGTCTTAGGTCACGCTCATCCTCGCCTGGTAGAAGTATTAACTGACCAGATTTCAAAGCTTTTTCATACCTCCAATTTGTTTCTTAATGGTCCGGCGGTAGAGTTGGCCCTGACCCTCAAAGAGGTGTGCTTTGCGGATCGATTTTTCTTCTGTAACTCGGGGGCTGAGGCTAACGAAGGGGCAATTAAGCTTGCTCGACGTTATCAGTGGACCCAAGGACAGAAGAGCAAGCACCATATCATATCGTTCAACAAAGGTTTCCACGGACGAACTTATGGGGCCCTAGCTGCTACACCACAGCCTAAGTATCACGAAGGCTTCGCTCCCATGCCCGAAGGGTTTTCCTCGGTTGATTATGGTAATGTCGAAGAACTGCGAGCGGTCGTTAACGAAGATACTGCGGCCATTCTTATCGAACCTATTCAAGGTGAAGGAGGGATAAATATATCACCCACTGGGTTTTTGGCCGAATGCCGAAAGCTGGCTAATGAGTATCAAGCCTTGCTTATTTTTGATGAGGTTCAGACCGGTTGCGGTCGGACGGGCAATATCTTTGCCTACGAACACGAAGGGGTTGAGCCAGATATTATAAGCATGGCTAAAGGCATTGCTGGTGGGCTTCCTCTAGGGGTGGTTGGAGCAACCTCTGTGGTTGCGGAAGCATTTCAGCCCGGAACCCACAACAGCACCTATAGCGGTAATCCGTTGTCGTGTCGGGCGGGATTGGCAGTGCTTGAGATCATAACCGCTCCTGGGTTTTTGGCTTCGGTACAAAAAAAGGGACAGTGGCTACAAAGTGAGCTCAAGCGGGTGGGGCAAGATGTGTTTTCTGATGTTCGAGGAAGAGGATTGCTTGTAGGTGCCGAGCTTCGTCCGGATGCTCCTATGAATGCAGCGGATGTGGTTGCACAGGCTCGCCAGTTGGGTCTACTCATACATGTTGCAGGGAGCAATGTGGTGCGCTTTGCGCCGCCCCTGATTATCTCGGACGACGATCTCGCTCAGGCCGTGGCCATTACATCGCAGGCTATATCAGCACTAATGAAGTCGCCGGTGCGGACATAGTAGAGGCGCTCAGAAGCGCTCGACGAATAGATATCTTTGGCTGGCCAAGCGGTGACCATTAAAGGTCCTGACCACGAAAAGTCTCTCCTCGGTCGCGTACCGCCAGGTACGCTCGCCTCGTCGTCAGAGCGTTTCACAAAAGCCGGGCTCGATAGCTACCACACCGGGCTAAATCAACCGGCTGCTAGCGAAGTTGCTGATGCGGATTTAGAGGCGCTGAGAAACGATCGACGAATCAATCTTTGGATGCTAAGAGTCTGACTTGGCCGGTTGTGCTGCAGTACCCTTCGACTTTTGCGGTACGGTGAGTGAAAGTATGTTTTACGAGTATCCTCTGTGCTTCCATATCTCACAAAAGGCTGCGGCGAAATTTTGTCACTCACCCCCCTTCAACCGATGGTGCGTACCCTGGCTATGCGTACGTCTGAACTAACCATATGTTCCATTCAGATCTAGATCTTAGGCCGTGACCGGACCGATTGTTGACGCTCCGACGTTCTACCTCCATTAGTATCTCAGCTACCTGCTATGTCCGAGCGACCCCCGATAATCGGCACTACGGTCCCCCGGGTGCGAGAAGGTATCGATATTATTCGAGTGGGGCTATCCCAGGAAGAAGGCATTGTGATATCCCGACTTGATGGTCGTACGTCCGTCAAAGATCTTGGTATTCTTGTCGGACAGCCTTTGCCGGTCGTGCAGAGTGTTGTTGAGCGTCTTGTACACGCCGGCGTATTGGTTGTTGGTGAGGCGGAAAAAAAATCAGATGGTTGCGATGACTTTTTGTTTCCGAAAGATGCACTTGAGGAAGAGGTAGACCTCAGTGACGATGAAAAGAAACGTATTCTATACACCCATGCCCAGCTAAATCAATGGTCAGCTTATGAACTATTGTCGGTCCGCTATCGGGCTGACGCTAAAGCCATCAAGCGAGCGTACCATGAACGCAGTAAAGAGTGGCATCCAGACCGATTTCGTCGTTCCCGTCTCGGTAGTTACCAGGCTCGCATAGAGGACATTTTTCGGGCGGTTTGGAGTGCCTACGATGTCTTATCCGATGCCAAGAAGCGGTCGAATTATGACCAGCAACATCTCAAGGGCTTTGACGAGGATGATATGGCTGAAATTCTCGCTGAGCGTCGTTCCAGCGCGCAGGAGGTAGATCGTGAAAAGGAACGAAAACGTCGTCGCTTGGCCCGAAATCCCCTGCGCAAAAGAATGGATCGAGCAAAATCTCTCCACAATGAGGCCAAGGTACTCATGGAGCGCGGTGATGTACTTGAAGCCTTACAGTTGGCGCAGGCGGCGTGTGCACTCGACGAAAGAGATAGCTATCTAGAGCTTAAGCGTCACCTCCAGCAGGAGACCGCGGAATACCGCGTAGCCCCTCTTATGAGGCGAGGCATGCACGCGGAGCGGATGACTTCGTGGTCAGATGCAGTGAGAATTTTCTCAGAAGCGGTGAGGGTGGCGCCGGAGCATGGGCCCGCTCGACTCCGGCTCGCTTACAATCTTCTTATGAGTGGACGGTCTTCTCAAGAAGTGAGTGAGCACATACATATGGCCCTTCAGAAGATGCCCCAGAATCCTGAAGCGCATTTTGTGCGTGGCTTGTGTTACGAAAAGATTCACATGGAGAAGGCCGCGATCCGAGCATTTCAACGGGCTATAGAATTAAAGCCGAACTATGCAGAGGCCAAAAAGCGCTTAAAAAAACTCCGGTGGGGTTTTTGATGGATGCAAACCACATGTAGTCATAAGCGAGCGTTGAAACGCCGAAGACAGAAACGGATAGGTGAGTAGGGTGTCGAACGAGCCCATTATTGGCATAGACTTGGGTACAACCAATTCTTGTGTCGCATATGTTGAAGATGGGATGCCTAAAGTTATCCCGAATCGAGCCGGTTATCGCACAACGCCGTCTGTCGTGGCGATCGCAGAGAGTGGGCGACGGTTGATTGGTCATATCGCCAAGCGACAAATGATCACCAACCCTGAGGGGACGGTCTATGCGAGTAAGCGTTTGATCGGCCGCAAGTGGAACTCCCCATCGGTGGCGGCGGCTCTCGAAACATGCAGCTACAAACTTATTGAAGGACCACACCACGACGTTCGAATTGCGCTCCGGGAGACGATCTACTCCCTCCCCGAGATCAGTTCAATGATTCTCTCGGAGATGAAGCTCCTCGGTGAACAGCAGTTGGATCAAGAGATACAAAAGTGTGTCATCACCGTGCCCGCCTATTTTAACGACGCTCAGCGAAAAGCCACTCGTGATGCGGGTATGATCGCGGGCTTAGACGTGGTACGTATCATCAACGAGCCTACAGCGGCTGCGTTGGCATATGGCTACGGAAAAACCATCGAGAAGAAAGTTGCCGTGTTTGATCTTGGTGGTGGAACTTTTGATGTATCCATTCTCGAAATTTCGAATGGCGTATTTGAAGTTATTGCTACCGCAGGTGATACTTACCTTGGTGGAGAAGACTTCGACAATCGCGTCATTGAGTGGTTGGTCTTCGGTTTTCTGAAAGAGCACAAATTAGATCTCCGGAAAGACAAAATGGCGCTTCAGCGGATCCGTGACGCGGCGGAAAAGGCTAAAGTGGAGTTGTCAGGTGTACCATCCACCGAAATTAATTTACCTTTTATAATTTCAACCGGTAAAAATGATGCTCTTCATCTTCAGCGCACGCTCAATAGAGAGAAATTTGAAGATCTCGTTATTGATCTCTGTGAAAGATGTATTCAAATTTGTGAGAAAACTTTGAGGGATGCAAATATCCAGCGTACGGATATTGATGATGTGATCCTTGTTGGGGGGCAAACCCGTACACCTAAGCTTCAGCAGATGGTAAAAGGATTCTTTGGCCTGAATCCATCCAAGAGTGTGAACGCTGATGAGGTGGTGGCTTTGGGAGCATCTATACAGGGTGCATCTCTTCTCGATGAGCGCTCGGGTGTTTTACTCCTTGACGTAACACCTCACAATCTTGGAATTATGATCGTCGGAGGATACTTCCAGACGATAATAGAAAAAAACACTACGGTTCCTACTAGCGCAGGACATGTTTTTACGACCGTACGAGATCTGCAGACATCGGTTCGGATCATGGTGTTTCAAGGAGATTCACTTCGAGCTGAAGAAAACGAGTTACTCGGTGAGTTTATGTTGTCCGGTTTGAGAGAAGCCCCACGGGGCGAGGTGGAGGTCGAAGTGCAGTTTTCGATATCAGCTGATGGTATCGTTTCTGTATCGGCCCGAGATCTTGAAACCGGGCAAGAACAAAGCATTCAGGTTACGGCGACTTCGGGGCTGACGGATGAAGAATTACGAAGTATGACCAAAGATGCTGAAGTATATGCCCTTGGGGTTAAGCAGTCTGAAGCTTTTGAGCAGCGAAGGGCGGAGGTTGAAGCTCTTATTCGTGACGTAGATACTCTTCTTCCTCAGGTGCGGTCGTTTATGAGTGCATCTGAATTCGGTCGAGAAGCGCTAGCGAAGGCTCAAGCTACCCGACAGCAAGCCCAATCAGCGATTGAGCGCCGGGATACGGGGGGCATGGACGCAGCGAAGGAGCCTCTGGAAAGGACCCTGCGCATGCTTCGAGGGGTAGCGCAGAAGATGGGATAGTTGGTTATGGTGGCCGGTCATCGGGACGGATTTCAAAGTGCCGCGGAATGTATCGCCGCGGGTATGTATTGGTTTGGGCAGTCTGACTTTATTGCCGCTGGTGCTTGGTGGCAGCGCGCCCTCGAGCTTGAGCCAAATAACCCGCGAGCTCAAGAGTGCTTGCGCTTGCTGCAGCGAACATCGAGTACGGGATTTAAGCATGAATCTTGGGCACGCTTGCCGGCGGCCACACATCAACCCTCAGCTACTGTAGATCCGGTGGCGGTATTCACAGATCCCGACGCTGAGGCTCGAGAGGCTAATCCTAGCCCGGAATACGATAGTGCTCGCCGGTTGAGCGAGCCACCGCTGCCCGGAGGTAGCCAAGCTTGGGGAGCACAATATCCACAGTTCGGAGCCCGAGGTTCAGCGGGATCACCGCTAGCGGATGAGCCTAAGTTTGATGCCTCGCCGATGGGTGACTCAGCTTCGCTGGTGCACTCTGCCTACCAGCATGAAGGATTTGCTACCGACGATATAGCCTTTCAGAATGCTTTTGATGACGCTGCAGATGATTCGAGCGATAGTTATGGATCCCTATTAGGTGAGTCTACTACCCGGGAAGTACAGAGAAGCGAACCAGGGGTATCAACGACACATGCAGACACACCTACGTCAGGTTATCGCTCAGAAGTTGACCATGACCGCACCGCTAACAGTATCTCATCGGACTTATCGAGAGAGCAGACGAGATCTGGTCATCTTTCGAGTGGTTCGCGTGATTGTCCACCAGAAGATCCGTGGGGCCTGGAAGACTCACTGATTCATCCAGGACCTTTTGAGGAGGATTCGAGCTCTAAGTATTCCCGCACGGACAGTCCTTGTCAGCAAACGAGCCGGTGTGGACCGGAAGAGGATGATGATGGACTGCTAGCCGTGCATTCTCCTTGGGATGATGGACCGTCTCGTACTGAGGTAGTGACGGTTCCCAACGATCACGATTTTGATGCGGTTGTAGACCCAACTCCGCTCCCGGAGCACGATCGGGAAATATTTTTTAATCGAGGGAAGTCTTCTCCTCGGGTAGGTAGTGATGACGTAGATCTATTGTTTGGCTCTTGCGATTTACCCGAAAATGATGGTGGAGAAGGACCGGCTGAACCTGATGGGTTTGAGGATGCCCTGAGTACTGAACCGTCGACATCGGTTTCGCTGGCGAGCCCAGAAACGGCCTTAGAGGTCGCCCGAACTCGATACCAGTTGCATGATTTCCTGGGGGTAGTGGACGCACTGCGAGGGTATCCCGTAGATTCTGGTGGAAATACGGAAATACGGAACATGTTGGCTGAGGCTAGGTCGCAACTCCTTCGTATGTATGAGGCTAAGATCGGTAGTCTCGAGAGGATCCCCTCCGTCCTGATCTCTCGTGAAGAGGTGATTTGGCTTAATCTTGATCACCGAGCCGGATTCATACTTTCTCAAGTGGACGGAACGGTGACCTACGATGACCTCATATCGCTCTCAGGCATGCCTCGCTTGGATACGGTTCGGATCCTGGCTGAGCTCATTGATCAAGTGGTTATAGGCGTTGAGTTGGACAAGTCCTCAAAGCGGGGTCATCGGACCGATATAGGTGGCGGCAAGTATCGTTAAGGTGCTTGCTACCCCAATGAGCACATTGTCATCGATCACACCAAATTCATATCTTTCGACAACACTAGCAACGAGCGCAATCACTATGCCCCAGATGGGGAGCGGAGGTGACGCTTGGTTGGCAACGATGATGCTCATGGGGATGCTCACCACTATCATACAGGCGGTACCTATCGGATGTTTTGAGCGAGTCCGGACATATATATTTCGGGCGACTCCGGTAACACCATCACCGAAAGACATCAGTAGTCCAGGAAGAATGGCCAGCCAAGGGTCATTGGTGAACCACCATAAGATCGACAGAGAAACCCACCACATGATAGCGAAGGTTACGTCGTTGCGATTTTCGGTGGTTTGAAACCAGTATAGCTGTTGGTTAGTGCTATGAAAGATATGGAGCATCAATCCTAGAAGAACACCGCCGATGGTAGGATACCAATAGTCCGTAAACACATATGGCACCGCGAGAGTGGGGAGACCGCACCCGATCATATGTACCAGTTTTCGGTTGAAGTAGACTGCGCGAATGGGCTCGATGCCGGTTGTGAGCTGCCAGCGGTAGATGAACCTTGTGAGTACAAGGACGGCAAGTACGTGAAAACTGAGGGCAACTGCCCATAAAAGTTGGGGGTTCTGCATACGGCTACGAGTGAGTGGCTTGATTGGGTACAGCAGAAAGAACTTGGGTAGAACCCAAGTTCCTGCTTCTACGCCGGGCAATGCCCCGCTGCGCGACCACTTGTTGATTCTTACAGAATCAATTCAAGGGGTCTGTGCTGTACAGCCAGGGCTGACGCCAAGTGATATCTGCTGTATATGGTGGAATGCTGCGGTTGGAGCAAGACGAGTCTCAGCAAGAGACGCTAGTTGAGGAGTTTGTTGAGGGTTTGTCCAAGCCCTGGAACCGCGGCTTCAACGTTTTTTTCCCCCAGTGGGCGCAGGCGTTCGTAGGTCTTTTTGATCACCCCAGACTGAGTTTGATTGGCCCGCTCATCGGTAACCTCGAGAAGTGCGTTAGCGACCGCGTTCTTTTGTGCGTTCAAGAAAGAATCAAAGTTTTGGGCTTGGCCCTTTTCTTTCCAATCTGAAAAAAAAGGCTCAAGCTTTTCAATGAATTGGTCGATCAAGCTATCTACGGCTTCCTGAATGAGGGTGGGCTTAAGCTTATTTACGGCGGCATAGCCGGCCTTAATGGCCATACCGGAGACACCACCTTTAGCTTGGACCTCAGACTCAACCAGGGCGACGGCGTCAGAAATGACGCGAGGCCGTGATTCTGAATTTAGGAGGAGTTCTTTTAGCGTGGTCACAAGAACGCCCATACACCGAAGATCGGTAGTGGCCTACTTTCTGATATCTTGGTGTAGCGCCCATTTTGCGTGCGAACCGGTGGCTAAGGCTGCGCCGACACGGTTGGTCTGGCGTTCTTTTTCTGTTTTTGCGGCTGGCAATGGGGGAAAGCCATCGGTCTACCGTCAAATTCAGTTTGGTGCGCCGCGGAGTTGGACCCCAACGGGGGTGGGTGGGGCCAGACCGGAGATGGTACTTGCTGGCCCCGAGGGGGAAGGCTTTATTGCTATTTATGCCGGCCTTCATCCTTTGCACCTCGAGCCGATCTTGGAACGTTTACGGAAGGAACATCCCTCTGCGGCGCCAACATCGCCGCAATTGCTGTCCTTGCCCGGATTGCGTACCGATCTTGGCGAGCGAGCGACCCGCTTTCCCATTGCCGGCCGCGAAGTTGGGGAAATGGTACTCATTGAGATGAACCAAACCATTGTTATGGTCGTCACTGTTGTTGCGCCGACGGCGTGGCGAAGGGTAAAGGTGGCTGTTGCGAAAATGTACCCAACGATATCAATCGTGGACCCGAAGCTGTCGACTGGGAAAAGTAAATGGTAAGCCGGCCGAGATGGATAGCGGACAAAGATCACTTGGGTGAGCCTCGGAAAATTCTCCCGATGCGGCTAAGTGCTCTGTGCCAAGCGCTAAAGCTGAACGCAGGTAGCTACCGGAGCTGAGCTCCAGCTTTAGCGAGTATTGGCTGGAGTCAGTTGACGCTCATCCTCTTACAACGATACGGCGCCGACTGTGCGGGAACGAGAGTGTAGTCTGATTCGGTGCTCCATGTCACTTCTATTGGGTGGGGTGGTCGTGGGTGTTCTTTCCGGTTGCGTTGGTTTGGCTACAAACGCGGCAGCGAATGCGCTGTCTGGAACCGGAACCATTTTTTCCGGTGACGACGACCCAGAGTTTATTGCTGATGCAGCCCCGTTTGGTTTGAAAAGCATGGAGGCTGTGCTCGAGCAGACTCCAGAACACGAGGGCCTATTGTTGGCGCTTGCATCCGGGTATACGCAATACGGCTATGCCTTTCTTCAAGAGGAAGCGGACAGGGTTCGTGAAGATGACTATGAGCGCGCCTTGGAATTTGAGGGCCGTGCGCTCAAACATTATCGTCGCGCACTAAGCTATGGATTCCGTGGCTTAGCCACTCGTCATGACCATTTTGAAGAGCATCTGCGTAGTGAGCCGGGGGCCCTCCGCGAGGAGCTTAAGAAAGAAGATGTACCTTATCTGTACTGGACGGCAGCGGCGTGGGCCTTGGAGATTAGAGCCTCCCAATATGCACCGGCAGAAATAGCTGATTTCCCACTGGTATTGAAGCTTGTTCAGTGGGGCTTATCACTTGATGATTCTTGGGATAATGGAGCACTCCACGCACTTATGATCACTATAGAGTCAAGCCGCCCCGGTGGGAGTGTTGACACCGCTGAGGCCCACTTTCAGCGGGCACTGGAGCTTGACCAAGGGCGCCGAGCAGGCACCTACGTGACGATGGCGGAAAACGTGTGTGTTCTCCGTCAAGATGTGGAGTGTTTTCGAAAAAATTTAGCATTAGCGCTGGCGGTAGACGTCCAAGCCTTACCGGGTGAACGCCTGGTAACGGTGCTTATGCAACGTCGCGCTAAACGGCTTCAACTGATGGAAGAAGACCTCTTTTTGATGGATGATGCTGACGAATAGTTCGAAGGCGGATAGTTGCGTAGTAGCTGATGCAGTCAGGAAATCGTGATGTTTGACGTGAACCAACCAATATTTCGACGGTTAAGTCTGGCCATATTTCTCGCGGTAGGGGTGACTTCACTGCCCGCTGAAGCAGATGCCAAAAAAATCCGAATCAAGCTGGGCACCCTAGCGCCACGCGGCTCGAAGTGGTTTCAGTCGCTGGATAAAATGGGGCGTCGCTGGAAGCAAGCGAGCAAAGGGCAGGTCCAGCTCAAAATCTATCCCGGAGGGATTGCAGGAGACGAGGATGATGTCATCCGCAAGATGCGTATCGGTCAGCTCCATGCGGCCACTCTGACCAATATTGGTTTGGGGAGTATCGATCGTTCGACCATAGGCCTTCAGATTCCCATGATGTTCCGCTCATATGAAGAACTCGATTATGTGCGGGATCGGATAGGTCCTAAATTGGCTTCGGAGTTAGAGAAAAGGGGGTTTGTGGTCCTGGACTGGGGTGATGCTGGTTGGGTGCATTTCTTCTCTAAGCAAAAGGCGATAACCCCGGAAGAGTTTCGTAAACAAAAGCTCTACGTGTGGTCTGGTGATCCGCAATCGGAGGCGGCTTGGCGAGCCGGTGGTTTTAACGTGGTGCCCACCGCCAACAGTGATGTTCTCCAGGGCCTGCAGACCGGTCGACTAGAATCGTTTGCGATCGTTCCCCTGTACGCTTTGGCTAGCCAGTGGTTTGCGCTGGCGCCAAATATGTTGGCTCTCAAATGGGCACCACTGTCGGGAGCTACCGTGGTGAGTAAGCAACTCTGGGCGAAGCTCGATCCTGAGCTTCAGGCTCAGCTTAAGACCATAACTGTTGAAGAGAGCAGGGCCAGCCGTGAAGAAATACGAGGACTGGGCCATGAAGCGCTCAAGGCTATGGTTGACCGGGGCCTCAAGGTGTATGACCCGGACGAGGCGACAATCAAAGCCTGGCGAGTCATTGCTCAAGAGGCGTACCCAGCCATTAAAGGCAAAGTTGTTCCGGCCCCGGTATTTGAAGAGATCCAGCAGTTACTTTCAGAGTACCGCTCTTCGCAAGGCACCTAAACATTGTCTGCTACAAAAGATTTACCAGCAGAGGGTGATCAGAACTTAGAAGGACAGCCATCTTCGGGATGGTTGTCCTTAACCGAAGATGGTCTCAATCTGTTCTTCTTGGTTTTGATGACCTCCATCCCATTGGTGGAAATAGCCTTGAGGCGATGGGGGGAATCGATTCCCGGATCTATTCGTATGGTGCAGGTGCTCACCCTTTGGGTGGGGCTTTCTGGGGCATTGTTGGCGACGAGAGAACGTCGGCATCTAGCTTTGACCAGCAGTCAATCTTTGATGACACCCCGGGTGGCGCAGATACTAACCTGGTTGGTGACCACACTGGCAGTCACGGTGACTTTGGTTCTTTCGATCGGGGCATTTATTACGGTTTGGGCCGAACGGCACTCGACGGAGGACATTGCGTTGGGCGTGCCCGCTTGGTTGCCACAAATGGCACTTCCCATTGGTTATGCGGCCATAGCTATCCGTATGGCGTGGATCTACAACGATGCGAGGCGCTGGTTTGCGGTGGTGAGCTTGGCGTTGGCTGGGCTCACCATAGCTGGCCTTGGTCACTTAGACTGGGAAATGCGGGAATTGTTGGTGGGTCCTATAATGGGCTTGCTGCTTGGTTCTGCCCTCATTGGGGCACCGATCTATGTGGTTCTGGGTGGTATAGCGTTGGTGTTGTTTTGGGGCCAGGAAGACCCTATAGCAGCGGTTGCCGTAGAGACGGTACGACAACTGGAAGACGAAACCCTCCCTGTCCTGCCGCTGTTTACCTTCACCGGATATATTTTGGCCGAATCGAGGTCTTCGGAACGGTTGGTTGCGGCGTTCCGGGGGCTATTTGGTTGGATTCCTGGGGGTATGGCGGTGATGACCGCAGTGGTATGTGCTTTTTTTACCACCTTTACCGGAGCGAGCGGGGTGACGATTCTCGCCCTGGGAGGACTACTCTATCCAGTTCTTCGATCCGAACACTACCCGGAGCGGTTTTCGATCGGCTTATTGACCGCATCGGGGTCCATCGGCTTGCTGTTTCCCCCCGCTTTACCTGTTATTCTGTACGGTGTTGTCGCGGGGGTACCCATTGACCGATTGTTTGTGGCTGGCTTGGTGCCTGGGGTGATTCTGGTGGGGGCGGTCTCTTTACTTGGGATACGAACAGCCCTATACTCCAAAGAAATTGTTCGTACGCCCTTCAATTTTCGGGCGGCCTTGGAAGCAATATATGTAGCTAAGTGGGAGTTACTAATACCTCTGATTGCAGTGGGTTCCTATTTTAGCGGGTTAGCGAGTCTGTTGGAGTCGGCAGCCATTACCGCCGCCTATTCCCTCTTTGTAGAGGTCGTCATTCACCGGGATTTAAGTGGTGGGGATTTACTGAGGGTAGGTCGAGATAGTGCCGCACTTGTTGGAGGTGTACTGCTGATCTTTGGTGTGGCTATGGGGCTAACCAACTATTTGAACGATGCGGAAGTACCTATAACGGTACTTACATGGGTTGAGCAGCGGATAGAAAGCCGAGTGGTTTTCTTATTGGCTTTGAACCTTATTCTTCTGGTGGTGGGCTGTCTTATGGATATATTCAGCGCACTGGTGGTTATTGTGCCCTTGATTGCGCCGCTGGGAAATCACTTCGGGGTTGACCCAATACATTTGGGTATTATTTTTCTGGCGAACCTTGAGCTCGGCTTTCTAACTCCGCCGGTAGGTATGAATCTGTTCTTGTCATCTTACCGATTTAAACGCTCGCTTCCTGATATTTATCGCACTGTAATGCCTTTCTTGTGTGTGCTTATATTGGCTGTGCTGTTAATTACCTATGTTCCTGCCCTGACTATGGCGCCGGTACAGTGGTTCTTTCCAGATAGTAGCAGCTTGGCCCCTATTGACCTCTGATATCACACGTCTGGTGCTGCCGTTATTTCTAATTACAGCAGAAAGAACTTGGGTTGAACCCAAGTTCCTGCTTCTACGCGGGGCTAAGCCCCGCTGCGCGCCCCCTTGTTGATTCTTACCGAATCAATTCAAGGGATTTCTGCTGTAAGTGGGATTGAGGGAATAGCTTTGGCGTCTCTTGACATCTGTTCAATAATTGGTACGACTATCACTGACGTGGGCCATAAAATGTTCACCGTGTTGGATGCGAATGCGCTTGTTCCTTGGCTCTCTGCGGTCTTTACAGAGGTTCGAGCTGATGTGGATGAGCTGCTAGCTAGGCGGTCGTGGGAAGGGGTGTCTAAGTCGGAACCGGGAATGGTATATGCGGGTGATAGTGATGGGCGAATCTTGGAATTAGAAGAACGTATCCAAAGTTTGCTTCACGAGGTTGCTTCGTTGGGCATGGAAATTCGGCGCGTGGATGGTATGGTAGATTTCCCTAGCTGGCGCAATGGCGAGCTTGTCTATCTATGCTGGAGGCTCGGAGAGCCGAAGGTGCTTTACTGGCATGCCATGCATTCTGGATGGCCGGAAAGAAAGCGCTTGGATGAGGCTGGGGAAGAGCTGGGCTTGTTCGAAGCCGATACGGGGTTTAGGGAACCTGAGGCAGAGCTTTAAGAACGGCTTTTCCGTTACGTATGACTACCTTGAACTCTATGCTTGAAGCCCCGGTGCGTTGCATGAGCTCCGGGACTTGTTTTTTAAGGCGATTAGATAAGGCTTCGTAGGGTAAATCGGTTGACTCACCGCATCGTTTTCGAGCGAGAAGGTAGGTTGAATACAGTTCACGTAATTTATCATCGCTAAGTTCGATCGGAGCTTTTTGCGGCGCTGCTGAGGATGTAGCTGCCGTTGGTTTCGGCGTTTGCCGATGTTGTGCACGAAGTTTGAGGCGTCGGACATCGCGATGATAGGTGCCCGCTTCGCGCTGTTGCATCGAGCGATGCCAATAGTTCTCGAGTGAGGCCATACGGGCTTTGAGTTGTTGGAGCTTGAACTTGAAGGCAGTATTATTGGACGAGCGAGACAGCAGCTGTCGTAGTCGTTTTTTTAAGGCGGTTCGACGAGGGAGGGGCTCTGTACGCTCGATACCCATCAGGTACAGTTCGTAGCTAGCCTTGAGAGCGCTCAGCTCTTTATTGAGTTTTTCGAGGAACAGTAGAGCTTGTTGCTCCCCTGATTGCTTAGTCTTCTCTTGATTGCTGTCGGTAGAGGGACCACTACCCCCAAACAAGTTTCGATCCTTGTCTGGTCGTACCACGCGGGGGAAGTCTAGCAGGCGCCGCGGCTACCTACCAAGTAGCATCCGGGTAGATGTCTCGTCCGATGACAGTAGGGCGGGTCTTTATAGGAGAAATCACGTGGGTAGAACCAAAGTTCCTGCTTCTACGCGAGGCTAAGCCCCGCTGCGCGACCCCTTGTTGATGCTTACAGAATCAATTCAAGTGGTCTTTGCTGTAAGCTCCGGACCGCGTTCTGACTTGTATCCAGCGAGTGTGCGGGTTCGGTAGCCCCTCTTTCGGTCCGGTACATCCCGTATCCTCCCTTCGGGGGTGACCCCTTACAAACGCGGGCTCCGGCGTCATCTCCCCAGCCGGAGGTTAAAAGACACGCCCTAGCAGGCCATCGGAAGAGTGAGTTAGGCGCTTCGCTGGCCCTTTTTCCGTGGAACGTCTGGACCGCCTTCGCCTTTCATCGGTTGCATACGCCCGGTATGCGCCCTCTTCATCCGGAGCGTTCCACGGAAAAGATACTTCGCGGATCACCCATCCCACTTCTCCGATGGCCTGCTAGTACGTAGACAATGGATAAGAATACCTCCATAGGCTTCAGGAGGACCAAAAGTGAGATCAAGCTCTTTGTACGTGCCTCCACGGTATCCTTGGCCTTGGCGGTTGAAATACCAAGTACCAGTATGTTTTTTCTGATGGTGACAATGGACAAAGGGATCTAGGTGATCCGATGAGTTTAGATAGAATTCTATCTCCAGTATGGCGAAAACTCTGGCGCCCGCGTGGAGTCTATTCTCCAGAAGAAAGCTCTTGGTGAGATTGTGAAAGTACTCACACAGTTCACCCACGGGGATATTTTTCTGTAGGATGCCGGTGATTTCTGAGCTCATAATCCCGAGCTAACCGTGTAAACGAGACTATAGGGATGGAGACCGTCTGCTCATGACACCTCGAGGACATACAAATCAGGTACGGGTTTGGTGCCTAACCATGAGTACATTAGGCGCAGAATGCTTACCTTGCCTGTTCACCCAGGAGCACTCATTGAATACGCTAGATTTTCGGAGTCGAAACAGTTGCCCGGTCCCGGACTCGAACCAGGGACACGCGGATTTTCAGTCCACTGCTCTACCAACTGAGCTAACCGGGCGCTGTTGAGGGTGGCGTTATTACCGCTGACTGGAGCATCTGCCAACCCTAATTTCGGTGCTTGGTGCAACTTCTCTCTCAGTTGGTACAAAACGCTGGAGAAAGCTCCTCGATCGAGATGTTTGCGATGGGGGTTTTTGACCTTTGTGAGTAAAATGAGGGATTTGGTCTCAGTTGCTGGATTGAGGATGTTGCTCATAATAGCCTGTAATTTAAGGGTGTTATTTTTTTGTGGGCCAACATTTGGTGCTCCACCTAGAATTAGAATGGAGAGTTCGCCGCAAGAAGAGCTCGTTAGCTTTGTAGGCCGTGGTCAGGAATTACCGGAAGAGGATCGGGGAAACTTATCGTCGACTGACCTCGCCTTTGATGACGCACCTTTGGATGAAGCAACGTTGAAACTTATGCAGGAGCTGCTGCGGGACCTTCCCGAGGAGAATGAGGTTAGCCAAGAATCATCGAAAGGACCGAAGAATCTGCCAGAAGGACACTGGTACGAGCGAAACATACCAAAGGATTGGCTGCATCTGCCCCTTGGTCGAACGCTTGATGAGAGTTTGGAGGCATTGCCACTGATTTTGGGTGATGCACGGGGGCGGTCACGGCTGTATCGACGCTTGGACGATCTGCGACTCGAACCCGATTTTGTAGATATCGGGCGCTTTGATCCCTTGTTGTACGATCATGCGATGATTCGACGCAGTCCGTCGGCTGGGGAGGCCGGTCGAATTTGGCAAACGGATGTGGTGATTCGAGGCCGAACCTTTCCGATGGCCAAGAGTGAGCCATATGACGCGTATGCGGTGGTTGAGAGCCGTAGTTTGGATCGAGGGTTGGGGGTTGTTGCGGGAATGGGGGGAAGGACGTCGATCGGGGGCATATTCGTAGGTGCCCGATTGGATACGTCTACCAGTCCTCATACGGGTACAAGTACAGGGACTGCTACTAGCAATAGGCTCTTCACCCGAATGGGTGCTTCCTTGCGAGGATATCTGGGGGCCGATGTAAATGAGCCGATCCGAGTTGATATCGGTTACGATTTTGATACTGGCTTGCAGCTGCATCCTTCCGACGAGACTCCATCTGGCGTTCATCTGTTCCAGACAACGGTCCGTGGGAAAGCTCAGCGGTTGAGCAGTCGGGTGACTCTCGGATGGATGGGACGCCACGAACCGAGGAGTCTGCGAAGCTTGTTTCAGATGGAAGGACGATTGCGATGGGATAGCACCAAGTCAGAGGAATTGCCTCGGGTCGTGATGGTTAATGAGCAACAAGATGGCGTTTGGGCCCAATCCGTTCGCCGTTGGGCTCCGATAGCCGTAGCTGAGGTGGGTGGCCTTGTGAGTGGAATCGCAAACGAAGGCTTACACCGGGCAGAAATATTCGCCAGTACAGAACACTTATGGGGTCCTCTGCGCTTAGAATTTTCAGCGAGAGGTCACCGACAGGCTTCTACTGATTGGCGATTTACCGTTGACGCTCGAACCGAAATATCTGTAGCGGGGCCGCTGTCGCTGTGGGGACGATATTCCCGAAACTATGATCAATCAGACGAACTCGAGTTGCGTAACGTAATTGTGGAATTAGTGGAAGGCGGACCACAATTGCGAACATCCTGGGGATGGCTTGTCGTTGGGGCTTGGCACCTAGATGGGGTGGCCGAGACGGAAGATTGGCCGAAGACGATAGCCAACGACGACTCCCTGTGGCTATCAATAGATGGTCTCCCACGAGGTTCGTCCTTTGGCGGATATATGGAGGGTGGCGCTGATTTCTACCCTCTGACAATGTTTGTCGCGTTATCGTGGGATAACATAGTTGGACCTGCGGATGGTGGGGAGGGACGTTTTTCTGCACGGTACTATCTGCCGGCCATGTTCGGCTTTCTGGAAGTGGTTGCCCAAGCTAGAAATAAACCTCAAGCCCAGTGGCGATTAAGCCTTCGGGGTGAGGCCGCTATTGTTGGAGGTTGGAGAGTTAGGGGGGTGCTAAGCAATGTTTTTGATGTTGATTGGAGGGAAGTAGGCACAAATAGGGATCGGACTGGTACTGATTTTAGACTCGCTATGAGTTGGAACTGGTAGGGAGCTCTAGCAGCCTGTTGATTTAGTCCTGTGTGTAGCTATCGAGCCAGGCTTTTCGTGATACGCTCTGACGACGAGGCGAGCGTACCAGGCGGTACGTGACCGAGGAGAGACTTCTTGTGGGCAGGACGTTTCACGGAAAGACCGGCCGATAGATGCGTGCAGGGCTAGATCAACAGGCTGCTAGATGTTCATCCGTTAAGATGATACTTGGGTTGGGTCGTGTCTTTTAACTCCGGCTGCGGGGATGACGCCGCAGCCGGAGTTGAAAGTCACGACCTAATGATCACCTATAAGTTGGGACTGGTAGCCTCTCCCTGGATACCAGCTGAGAAATGGATTTCGCGACCAGGGAGAATGTTGAGGCGTTTGGACCACTTCATCCCTCTAAATACAACCTTAAGCAGATAATCGCCTTCGTATATACGGGCTGGCGCAGCCATAGGAGCCTGGGCAAGCAAGTGTCCATTGAGATAAATATTTGCCCCTGGCGGTGCAGCTACTTTGAGCAAGGAAGTGCGAAAAACCTCGTCAATGGTTGTCCCAAGGTTCTTCTTAATTTTGATGCGCCGGTACGCATTTATTCGCGTCTGGCGATCTGTAAGGCGAACTCGCCTTATACCGGTTGTTACGCGAAGCTTTAGGGGCGTCCGCCCTATATTGTCTCCATCAAGGAAGACGTCCACTGATGGTTCGGTAAGTATCGTCAGCAATCCGGTAGAAACCGGAGGCTGGTTTGGCGCTGTATCTTCTTGGTGAGAAGTGGGGATAGGGCCTGTGCCCACCGATGCCGCACTCGCTTTGGATGCGTTGAGTGGGCCTTGTTTAGGTGTTGTTTCACCACTTTTGAAGATGTGCTGGACAAGTGAGCGATCAATTTTCTTCTCAGGAGGAGCAACTTCATGTGGGGGAGAGTTAACTACTGGAGATATCACTAAGCAAAGCAAGCCGACAACCATGATCGCGATAAGCAATAGCATGCTCCGTGAGCCATCACTCATTCGGCGTCTTAGCTGAATGACGCTTGAACTAAGTTCCTTCGAGGATGAGGGGGGGGAAGAAATGCCCTTTACCGGCTGATTGCGGAGAAGCGCGGAGTGGGGTGAATCGAGTGGTGGCGACGGCGTGTGGGCCAGACTGAGCTCAGAAACCACCTCTCGGGTAGATATAGGTGATGTTCTGGGGCGCTCATCTATGGATCCGAGGGGTAGTTCTAGTATTTCACTACCAGCCGGAAGACTAGACTCTCTAAGCAAGGGAGTTTGAATTGGGGATGGGGCATGATGGCGCTTGATGGGGAGGACTTTAATATTGGATGGTAAGTTGCTGGTGGATGAGTTTGGATCCTGTGAAAACTCATCCAAGTGCTGTGTTTTATTAATAGTTGAAGATTGAAGGCTCAGTGGCCTTCCTGAGGCTGGCCTATTGGTAGTCTCGGCTTTGGATTGAGAGGAAGAGTGAAGCCTTAGGGCCGGTTTTTGATCCATCGACCGAATCGGAGATATTTTGTTCTCAGAGTCATGTTCACGATGATGACTGGCTGGTGATGGTTCGAGTTCGGTAACACCTTCCGGTAGTTTGTCAGTTGGTGCCGGTAGGTGGTTGTTTTCAGCACGCTCCGCCGCGTAAGCTGTTGGCAGTATGGTTGGGAGATCGGATGGGTTTGGCTGAGGACTTATAGATTGTAAATGCGCCCTCGATGGTATATCCGCTGTGGTTGAACGAGTTGGCCGAGCTTGGTATTCTGCTTGGGCTTCGAGACGAAGAACTTCAGCAAATTGCGGGTCGTCAGCGATTCTGAGGACACGCGCTCGGTGCATACGATCCGCAGACGCGGGTGGAAATACTGTATTGGCCCAGCTTGCTAGAGCAGCCGGGGTCGCGGCCGCTTGTTGATGAGATTGAATGGCTGAATAGATATCTTGTGCGAAAGTTCGCGGATTCTTTGGTCGCTGAGCACCTCGTTTAGCCATGGCCGAACGGGCTATTTCAACCAGAATGTAGGTAAGTCTATTCGATTCCTTGTTCTCAGGAGGTGAGCCGAGGATAGATTGATAAAGATCGGTTGAACCACTGAATGGTCGACTTCCTGTTAGCAGGGTATAAAAAAGTGCACCTAATGCGTAAACATCGCTGGCGGTGCTTGCTGCGGAGAGGCCACCCATTACCTGCTCCGGGGCTAGGAAGGGGTTAATCACCCGGGGGGCAAACACGTTGGCTCCAAATCCAGTGACAAGTACAGACCCGTCGAAACCAATCAGTACGGTATCTGGTCGGATACCACCATGAACCAGGGGATGGCCGTTTGCTATATCGACGCCCTTTTCATGTGCGTACTGCACTGCCTCGGATATCTGAATGATAATTCTTGCAGCAAGGGACGGAGTAATTCGTGGGCTATGGCTTATGAGAGTTTCAATGGGTTCGCCATCACCAAAATTCGTGATCCGCGCCCACCCTTGCTCAAACGAAATCAACCCATGAGTTCGGAGAATAGAGGGATGCTCGAGTTTAACGGCTAAGGCTGTTTGTTGCTGCAGATGATGGATGAGTTGTCGATTTTCCTGTAGAGCCTGGGGTAACCACCGAAGAACTACTGGTCGATCCGAGCGAGGTTGATGGTTGATGACCTCACATCCAAGTTGTGCCGGTGTTTTGGAGCCTTTATTGAGGGGCCCCAGAACGGCGAAGTCTGTGCCGTCCATCGCCATTATTTCTATCCAGTATAAATCACGTTTCTGCAAGACTGTTGCGGCCCACTAAGTCCAATCGAAGATGGCGTACTTTGTGACCGTCTTTCTCCAAGCTCTAGGCCCATTTGCGGAATGACTCGTTATTTATGAGTGTGTTGTTTGTGGGGAAATGCGGACACAATGATAGCTGGTGATTTTTGACCCTTAGCTGCTAGGATCTACCCCAGTGCCTGAACCCGAGATAACTAGAACTATGTGGGTCTGTATCCTTTGCAGTTTTGTGGGGCTGTGGCCGGTTGGGGCCTCTGCCGGGGACTCAGCTCATCCATTTGAAGACTGTCAGACGGCGGATGAAGAAGCCCTCCAGAAAGAGCTTTCCAGGGTCGCGAAGCAGGCCCTCATTCTCGACGAAGAGCGAATAGCCGATCTGGTCGAAGCACGCTGGCACACGGCCAATTTGGGCGATGTCATTGACCGCTCCGTTGCGCAGGCGATCTCTGAGGTCGAAGAGGAAGAGGATTACCTCGGTCGGTTGTGGTCAACATGGTCCCCGGCTAAGGCGCAAGAGCTCGCAGAGAAAGTGGCAAACAAAACCTTTTCTGCTCCGTTATTCACTGGATCGATGCAGGGCTATGTAGAGGGCCTTTCTGAGGATCTGTCCCAAGAGGTGGACACTGCCTCGAAGCATTCGGCCTCTGTGGCTCTTAAGTGCATACATACATACTTACGGAAACAGCATACTCAGACCATCGTTGACCTGTTTGACGCTTCACTACAACGGGGCATTGCTGACGCTGACTTGAAGGTCCAATCCATCGAGAACTCGGGCATGACACCCGGACATACGCGGGCGCTGGCCGGTGTGGGGCTCGTCATCGGCTCCTATCTCAGTCGCCGATTGATCCGGCAGTTTGTGTCTCGGTTGACAACGAGGTTGGTTGGTCGAATTGCAGGTAGGGCCATGGGCCGAGGCGCGGCCTCCCTGGTGCCGATGGTCGGTTGGGTGCTTGGGGCAGGCATGGTCGTGTGGGAGCTTGTCGACGGTGGCCAAGGTGCGTTTCCCCACATAGAGCAGGCTCTGACCAGCGAAGAAGCTAAAGCGAGCCTACGCCGGCAAATTACTGAAACTGCCGAGCAAGAATTGCGCGATGAGCTCCCATCTTTGGCCACAGATATCGCTGAAGCATTGTTTGCAGAATGGTTAGGTTTCAAAGAACAAATCCGCTTGGTACTCGAACTAGCTAAGAGGAACAATACCTTTGCCCGGTTGGTAGAAAAGGTTCCGTCCGAGCGCTTCACAAGGCTTTCAGCACAGATTGAAGTGTTGGGAGAAGTCCTCGGAGAAGAAGGGCTCCAAGAAGTTGTTAACGATGGTCGGTTTGAACGCTTGCTACAGCTTCCATCGCCGGCTCTAGAGATTGTCCGGATAAACCGCTCAATGGCAGATGTGTTTCGATGGGCTGCTCTGGTGGGAAGAGATCTGGATAAAGTTGTTGACCTGGAAATCTACCGGTATCGCAAGCCAGACGAGATAAGCAAAACCGAGCTTGAAATACTGATTAGCTTGGATAATCACACTCAAATTGCAAAGCTACTAGCGATTGGCCGGTCGGAATGTAAAACCCTATTAGCCATTCCTTCTGATTATTTGAAGCGATTTTTGCGCATGTACTCAACCACTCATTTGGCCTGGCTGGCCAAATATGTAGAAGCACTTCCGGAAGATAGTAGAGATTTCTTGGTGAGTAGTCTTTACCGTCAGCCCGACCGAATCACTGCTCTCAGTAGTGAGAAGATGCTTAGAAATATACAGCTTCAAGAGAACTCATTTGAGACTCTAAAATATATCTTCGATGATATATCTGCTCAAGGGATCTGGAGAGATATCAAAGGGATTGTTCGAAGAGATATCCACATGCCCTTGATTGTTGCGAAGTACAAAAGTGTTGCGCCACTAGCTGTTTTCACGGGAGGGGGACTATTTGTGTTTTTGTTTTTACTCTTTCGGAAACGTCGATAGCATAACCGTATGTTCCAGAATATGTACACATTACCACCGGAGAGGGAAATTGAGACCGGTGAGCTCATTGTTGCTGTTGCTGCGAGTGCTGCGTCTGTGGTGCGTGATATGCAACAAGGGATAAAAAATCTTATGGGCGGGAACCTAGAGCACTATGAGAAGCTCTTGGCGGTTGCCGTAGAGAGGGCATTGCAAAAACTGGACGAAGAAGTCCAGCTTCGGGGGTACGATGGTGCGGTTGGGGTACGTTTGTCTCACCCATCAGTTGTTGAAGGTGGGGTTGAGGTGGTTGTCATGGCCAATGGTTTCCGTTACCGAAAGCCTACTGATGACAAGTAGGCTGGTTACGAATCCGTGTCCATGGCTAGCTTGTTAAGCTCATATAGTTGGGCACATGTTTTGCTCTTACCTTCAGTAGGAGCTGAAGATGAAACTGAGTGCGCTAACTGTGCGAGATATCATGTCCGAAGACGTTGAAACTCTCGATCCTAATGATGACGTGGATCTCGCGGAAATGTTTATGAGACTTGATAATCTCCACCATTTTCCGGTGGTAGATGGCGGCCAAGTTGTTGGTGTTATTAGTCACCGCGATGTAGCCCACCACTCGGTGAGTCCGTCGAGCTCTGGGATGGCCATAGAGGCGAGACGTCAACTAAACCTGAGAATAAAAGTGAAAGATGTCATGACCACAGACGTGCGGCTTACTTCGCCAGATACGTCGATCCTGGATGCAGCCGAAGCCATGAAGTCTGGATACTTAGGATGTTTGCCAGTGATAGAAGATGATGCGCTGGTGGGAATTGTGACCGGCACCGATCTCCTCGCCTTGCTGATTCGAGCCATTCGTAATGATTAGAAACCCCACTGGTTTAGCTTATGATGCGTGGGTGGTCCTAGAGAATACAAGACTACTCACTCGCCTAAGTACATCTTAGCTACTGGCCCCAGGAGACTGGATCTCCGATCAAGCGGCACGAAGGAGCGCGTACATTCCCAGGGTCTTGGTTTTTAGCTTCCATCCAAAATACAACCTAACAGCCGGTTGATCTAGCCCTGCCCGCATCTATGTGCCGGTCTTTCCGTGAAACGTCCTGACCACGAAAAGTCTCTCCTCGGTCGCGTACCGCTAGGTACGCTCGCCTCGTCGTCAGAACGTTTCACGAAAAGCCGGGCTCGATAGCTACACACAGGGCTAAATCAACCGGCTGCTAAGAGCTTTGTACATCCCCTAATCCTTGTGGACTCATTCGTTCATTTATCAAAGAGGGTGCCGGATTCGCAGGGGATGCTTGGCTATCGCGCGAAATATCGCTTGCCTGGAGTTCTGGCAATCGACGCAGATAGTTGGTCGGTGTAAGCGATGCAATTAGGAATTTGGCCCAGTTCTACACTGGGGGTGTAGAACAAATCTAATGCTTACCGCATTCGCGCAACTCAGCACTTCATTGATGCTTATCATTTGAGCAAATTATATATATGTAAATCGTAACACCGAGCTTGAAATGAGTGGAGTCATTCGGAGGTCGAAGGATGAGTGGATGACGTTCATCCTTTCTTATTTGGGCCGCTGCTATCCCGAAGTACTTTCTCCGCCGGCTAAGTGCTGGTGTTCACGCTGTTTGGTGCCCGAATTGCTCCGCAAAAGGGACAAAATCTTTTTTGGAGCCATTTGGGGGTCGAGTCCTGCCTGAACAACCAGTTATTTCCGCTTATCAGACTCCCTACTGAACACGTAGCCAACCGGCTATCCCTGTCCTGGGCATTCTCTGTCCTAGGGCATTAGTCTGCTTCTACGGCGGTGCTTTCACTGGCACGTGCCTTTAAACTCCGAACCGCGTTCAGACTTACTTCCCACACTGGTGAGGAGTCGGTGGCTTCGCCCCCCTTTCGGGCCCCTCGGTCCGGTACATCCCGTACCCTTCCTCTGGGGCCGACCCTTCACAAACGCGAAATAAGGCGTCATCTCTACCGCCAGAGCTCAAAGACACGCCCTAGCTAGTCCACCCCCGTGAGGCCGAACACTCACAAACTCTGAGGCCGAACCCTCACAACCGCGGGCTACGACGTCATCTTCGCAGTCGGAGTTGAAAGGCACGCCCAAGGAAGTGTCTTTAACGCTGGAGCTAGGCGATGCCCCGTCCCTGAGTTAGCGGAAGGTTTGGTGACCTACGGGTCCCCTCATAAGTGGTTTCTCACCCTGCTAGCCGTTGTTGTAGTCCGAATATTCAGTCAAACTCGCTAGCATAGAATAGTTCCACGATGATGGAATGACACACCTAGTAAATCTTACACCAAGTAGGGAGGGCCGTGCTATTATTGTGTTGATCCAGGCAAGCAACCATCATCTGGGCGCCGTTTCGTGGAATATTCCGATCGGCCTCGCATTTCATTTGGTTGCTCGTGGGCTGTTCACCCGGTCACTGATCCCCCTATGTTCCTGCTCTGCTTGAATATCAGGTAACCTACCGTTGCACACGGGTGTGGGGCTTTAGACCTGCAATTGGAATATTTGCCCACATGGGGAAAATGCTCAACTAAAATGCACTATTGGCCATAGTTTTATAACGCTCACGAACATCAAATTTGGGTAGATGTATAGAGGATCCCTGAGCGAACAATTGATAGTATTTGCCTAACTACCTGACTTAGGGTTAATATTCGCTTCTGAGAGGATGGCGCTGGCCAGCTCGCAAATATGCTTGTTGCTGGTTCATTGCGAGTCAGTTATGGAGTAAGTTTCTCATCTCAAGACCTTGCAGACGCAGCTTGGTCCAGCAGAGTGAGGGATGCTCCGGGATGAACAAGTACAGTACACGGCGGCCACGTCTTTTTTCGAAGACTGTTGAAGGCCGGGTCGTGCCTGATTTTTGTCAATGGTGGTTGGATCTGGTCGGGTATTGTGCTCGTGCCGTCCGCTTGGTGGTTGGTTGTGAGCGCCTAGGACCTAGCGAACTGCGTCGGGAATTCTACGGTAACCTACGGCCGCCTTTGGACGTTGCCGTTCGAACTACCCCCAGTTTTCTTTGGTTACATATCTACGGATATGCACCACCTTTGCCCAAATACCAGGACCCTAGAGGCAGGCGAAAGTTACCGCCAAAATTCCTGGTGCAGGACAATAGAGACAGGCGAAAGTTACCGCCAAAATTCCTGGTGCAGGACACTAGTAGCGGGTCGGACAAATGGCTTCTGTACCTCGCTCGATCTTTTTGGGCAAAATATCTGGACCATCTTAGGCTCTCTTTGGTTACATGCGTTTTGTCTGGTCCCTCTTTGTGCGAATGCTACACGCAAGAACAACTTTGCGAATCTCGCAAACTTTTTTCCCACCGCCTGGTAGTGAGTTGCCCCATTTCGAATTATCAAACTGGGTTTCCGAGGGAGCAGTTTAACCATGTCTAATATCCACTCCGGCGTAAATTTGGGTGGCAGTTCACCACCTGCAGGTTTTCGCCTGGGGCGATACGAACTTGTTTTGAGAATAGGAAGTGGGGGGGTTGGGCAGGTATATCTTGCGCGGGCCACAGGTGTTGGAGGTTTTACGCGGCTATTTGCCATTAAGATGATCCACCCTCATCTAAGTAGTAGCGACGCATTTTCCGAGGCTCTGATACGCGAAGCGCAGCTAGCATCGCGCATCCGCCACCGCAACACCGTGGCCGTTTTTGATATCGGATCTCACGCTAGTTTTCATTTCCTAGTTATGGAGTACATCGAAGGGTGTAGCTTGGCCGAACTTTGTCAGGCCAACCGAACCCATCGACCGCCGGATCGTTTGGGGCCGATTATATTGGATGCCTTATATGGTTTGCAGGCAGCTCACGAACTGCAAGATGATCATGGTCGGCAGATTAGACTTATCCACCGAGATTTTTCCCCACCCAACCTTCTCGTAGGTACAGACGGTACGTGCCGGGTGACTGATTTTGGCATCGCTCGCACCGATAATCCCTCAAGCGTTACAAACCCTGGCATTATTAAAGGCAAACCCTCCTATATGGCGCCCGAGCAGGTTACAGGAGGGGCTATCGATCAACGAACAGACGTTTTCGCTGCGGGTGTGGTTTTATGGAACGCACTCACCGGCAAGCGACTTTTTGATGGGCCAAGCGAGGCCTCAACTCTCTACAATGTTCTTCGACGGAAAGTACCGAATCCTAGTGAAATTGGACTGAAACCAGACCCGGCTTTTGATCCGATTCTTACGAAGGCGCTTCAGCGGGACCCCTCGCAACGGTTTCAGACCGCAGGGGAAATGGCGGAAGCCTTGCGCGCTGCGCTCCTCCGTACTGGGATGTTAGGGTCAAGCGGGGAAGTCAGCAAGTGGGTGACAGAAACTTTCCACAAGCGCCTCGAGGCGCGGCGAAGGCTCATTTGTTCTCTTGAGCCCCCCCGAGAAGATGAAGACTTTGGGCGTCAGCAGCTACCAGCAGTCGGGTATAGGGCTCCCGAACATAGCGCAAAGGTTGTAGCTCCGCGCGTCTTTATCCCGAGTCGGCCCATATCGAAGGAAGCCAGCCATCCAGAGACGAGCAATTCATGGCAAATGCAGTCTCATCATCCGCCTGCAAGTGAACCAAGGTATGTGAGTGAAATCTCCATGGTTAAGAGGCAGCCCTCACCTTCAATGACCAATGGTTTCTACGCGGAAAATTCCCTTGGAGGAGAAAGATCGCAGGCCCAGTATCTGACTTCGACGAGTCCCTGGGAATCAATTCTTTTGGTGGCGGGGGTGGCATTTGTTTGCTCCATTCTCGTGGCTGGGTGGTGGATCTATGATCGTGAGCCCTCGCGGTTTACGGTCACGAGACCAGCTCTAGAATTCACCCACGAAGCGACGAGGCCAAGACCTTCAGTGAAGCCGTTGGTGCCACCAGAAAAGTCTGTGCTAGGACAACCATAACTATTTGCAATAGCCGAAATTGGGCGGTTAAAGCAATATGAGGTTCGTTGAGCGAGAACTTCCGCTCGTGCATGTGTCTATGGCCGGACGGATTCTCTTAGATTACTGATTAGGGCGTGTCTTTACTCTCCGGACTGCGTTCTGACTTGTTTCCCACATTTGTGAGGGGTCGGTGGCTTTGCCACCCTTTCGGGCCCCTAGCCGGCTACCTCCAGTA
>JAHQVK010000207.1 GCA_019634385.1 Myxococcales bacterium
AGGAAATATCAACGACTCTATCTGTGCTCAAGAGCTCCTTGCTGAGTTTGCAGCCGGTGCACTGCTTCCCGACAAAGCCTATGACACAAATTCTATCATAGAACACGTTGAGATGTCGGGCGCTGAAGTCGTTATTCCACCCAAGAAGAACAAAACTTATCTTCGGGAATATAGCAAAGAGCTATACAAGGAGCGAAACTGGGTTGAGCGTTTCTTCAACAGAGTCAAACTTTGAGTTTGCTCGGCAAGACGTCCTTCTGCATGGTAAGAGTATCACTGTGTGCGCCAGGGAGCGAATAACCATCGGCAACTATTGGCAGGCAATACAGCAGCTCAAGGATCAACGATTGACGTATCCAATGTTCCACCGGATGCAGTGCCATATGACCGAGTTGAGTGATGCAACAGGGCTTGACAGGCACGTCTGAATGACATACCTGTTGCGTGGGCTATTTCATTATTTTCTATTTTGGCTTATATAGTGCAGACCACTTGATGATTCTGTAAGTATTAGTAGTTGGTCTTTACTGTATGGCTACGCATCTATATCCAACCCATGAAATAAAATACAAATTAATACTCAAGAAATTTAATTCTACATATAATGTAGACCTTAGCCACCCCTTCAGGACAAAGCTTAGTTCGAAACGTCTTTGAAGAAGAAACCAACCCCGTTTCGCAACGTATAACGGGGTTGGTTTCACAATTCACTATTTAGTCTCGGAGTTATCGAACTTTCAGGAAAACGTTTACCCAGTCCAAGCACTCCTGCCCTTCACCGAAGAAGTCACCCTCATCCTGGAATAATCTTGTTTTTACCTTCTAACCTGCACATCTCTTACTAGAATGTTCTGCTGACGGGCGTCGCCATTAAAGACAATATGGCAAAATTTCCCATCACTGAAGAGCTGCGCCCGACCAACTTCGCCGATACTATCAGTACACTTTACCAATGCAAGGTTACGGAAAAAATCTTTGATCCTCACAGGAGGCAACCGCCGTGGCAGCCTAAGTTGTTAGTATTGCTACAGAAACTACTAACAAAAGACCGCGTACCATATTCATAAATAAGATCTTTACTTTAGGTAGCAAAAAATAAAACGCTTACCCAATCCAAGCACTCCTGCCCCTCACCGAAGAAGTCACCCTCCTCTTGGAAAAGTCTGCCTATTACCTTTCTACCCTGCGCATCTCTTACTACAATGTTCTGCTCACGAGCATCGCCATTAAAGATAATATGACAAAATTCTCCATCACTGAAGAGCTGCGCCCGACCAACTTCGCCGGTACTATCAGTACACTTTACCGATGCAAAGTTACGGAAAAAAAATTGTTGATCATCACAAGAGGCAACCGCCGTGGCAGCCTGAGTTGTTAGTATTGCTCCAAAAACTACTGATAGAAGACCGCGTACAATATTCATTAATATGATCCTTACTTTAGGTAGCGAAACGTCACCGGCTCGCTACAAGTACAGTAGAGGCACTCAGGCTGAGCGACAATAGCTCAAACGCGCCAAAACCATAACCCAACATGCCAAAGCGGGTTAGATAAAAGGGTTACATTGGGACTTATAGTCTGACAAACACGCATAGTGGGGGGGGGGCTGCCTCAAGCCATCTCGCCCAGCCGCAACCGCGTGCCGCCCTTCTAGAAACCTTTTCCTTATCTATCCTTAACTGGTTGTAGTAAACCTGGTGAAGGAACACTTTCGCAGGTTGCTAAACTCCGGTCAGAATCTTCATTAATCTGCATATATATTCTATAGTTATGGGAACTTCGATTTTTCGATTGAATGCTTTCATGAACAGCGGTATAGGTGGGCCCTCTATGGGCTACGGCCAAGATATCTCCGCACGAAACTCACTGGGACTTTTACCTGTCCACCGCTTGAATGCTCGGTGAAATGTACTACCATCGGTAAAGTTGAGTGCGCTTGCGATTTCACTGATCCCAAGCTCGCGACGGCGAAGCAGCTCTTCCGCCAACTGCCGTTGATATTGGTTCACCACCTCGCTGTAACTGGTGCCTTCTGCAGCAAGGGATCGTTGTAAAGACCGAGGCGAGGTCCTAAGAGCCTGAGCAACCCGTGACAGGCTAGGGGGACAACCTCTTCGTAATTGTTGATGGACGCGCTTGCTCCAGTTGCACGGTAGAGTATTGGCGGGCAGTGTCTGTTCCGCGTAGTGACCTAGTAGATCAGCTAGGATTTCATCCTTGGCACGCATGGGCGCATCCAGCCAATTGGCACTAAAGATTAGGCCATCATTGGCCGCCTGAAATACTGGATTCACCCCAAAAAGCTGACTGTGTACCAAGGCTCGAGATGGTTTGCTATGTCGAAAACAAACCTGCTTCAAAGACCAGCTCTTCGGACCAAATAGACGAAGAAACATGTGCCAAACTCCGAGCATGTATTCAGCAACCGGAGGCAAAAGTGGTTGTCCTGGGCGCTCGTGCAATCTAAGCAAAGCCTCCCCACCCTTTTCTTCCAAGGTCCATTCGAGCGCATCAACCAGTAGTCTAAAATAGCCAAACCTGAAATGTAGTGCGTTGCGCAGTGTGGAGACCGTTGACTCGAGATAGGTAATTACATCAAAGCAAGCAATGTCAACCTTAGCTGCGGCGTGCAAAAAAAACTCAGGGTCACCGGTGACTTCCAGTAACCGGTCCCAAATAACGGCAATCTCCTCGAGATGCACTCTCTTATCCCAACCCATCGTAAGCGGCGAAGAGATACCAAACTCAGAAAAAAATTGACTGGCATCAATTCCATGGGAGGACAAAGCCAATGCGATAGGACGATATAATTTGACTGACACAGAGGGGACGTAGCTTGATGTTGGATCGTTTTCGAGTAACTTCGGGCCCGTCATAACCGTGTATTAACTATCCTGAACTTACGCTGGCAAGAAGAACATATGGTCTATTAAACTAGAATGGCAGGTAAGTACGAAGTCCATAATATGTAGATACAACCTTCTCGCTTCAACAAGAAGTCTATGATAGACGTCGTAGCGGCGATGAATACAGCAGAAATCACTTGGGTTGAACCCAAGTTTCTGCTTCTACGCCGGGCTATGCCCCGCTGCACGGCCACTTGTTGATTCTAACAGAATCAACAAGTGGCTTTTGCCGTAACACTACTTTGTCAGTGATACCTATGAGAAATTGAATACAATTTGGATGAGTGTGTATATGTCATATCTATGATATTTGCGTATATGAAAAACAGTGCAGCCACACCAATATATCCCACACTCAACGCATCCTTGATGCGCTAGGGTGTGTCTTTACCCTCCGACTGCGGAGATGCCCCCTGACAGCCGGTTGAGTTGGCCCTGCGCGCATCTGTCGGCCAGTCTTTCCATGAAACGTCCTAACCACTAGCAGGCCATCGGAAAAGGGGGATGGGTGATCCGCGAAGTATCTTTTCCGTGGAACGCTCCCGGTGAAGAGGGCGCATACCGGGCGTATGCAACCGATGGACGAGCGATGCGCCTAACTCACTTTTCCGATGGCCTGCTAGAAGTCTCTCCTCGGTCACGTACCGCCGGGTACGCTCGCCTCGTTGTCATCAGAGCGTTTCACGAAAAGTCGGGCTCGACAGCTACACACATGGCCAAATCAACCGGCTGCTTAGCCCGAGGGTGTGAGGGGTCGGCCCCAGATAGAGGGTACTGGGTCGAGGGACCGGAAAGGGAGACGAACACCGACCCTCACAATATGGGATACAAGTCAGAACGCAGTCCCGAGGGTAAAGGCACGCCCTAATAGCGGATCAGTCTATGAAACCCAGTATACCCCGCTGGGATCCTGATCTATGACTATGAATCCATGGTCATAGACGGACAACAACCGAGGAAGCTGGCTCCAACCCAGGCCATTCGGAACATGCGATTGGTTCTATGAACCGGACCGAGAGGCGGCGTATGATCCAGCGATCCCCATCCGCCAATGACTATAACATAGGACCATCTTGTGAATTCCATGGATGGTAGAATCAGACTATAAATGCTCGAAACTATCTTTGAGTGCCGTGGCATTCACCACCGGCCGTGGCAGCCGACCGAGTTAGGCAGTGAATACAATTCACTGTAATCTTTTCACAACGGGGCATACACAACCGATAGAGGCTGAGCGATTCGAGATGCTCCACGGAATGACCGGATCCTGCTCCAACCAAGGCGGGTCTTTACAGGGCGACGGCGGAGATGACATCGTACAGCAAAAAAAACTTGGTGATTCTGTAAGAATCAACAAGGGGTTGCGCAGCAGGGCATAGCCACGCGTAAAAGCAGGAACCTGGGGTCAACCCAGGTTCTTTCTGCTGTATTCCATGTTCGTGAGGGTTAGCTCCGAAGGAAGAGTACCGGATGTACCCCGACCAAGGGGCACGATAGGGTGATGAAGCCCACGACCCTTCATACGTTGGGAAGCAAGTTGGAGCATGGTCCGGAGGTGAAAGACACGCCCTAAGACAATTCGAAGCTGAGTTATTGGGTTTTATGCACAGGATCTAGAGATCTCCTATGATCCGGCAACTCCCATTTTCCTTTGGAAATAGAATGGAAATGGTCAGGCTATAAGTACTCAAAACTATCTTAAGAGCCATGATATTGAACACAGTCATGGGCAGTCAGTCACTTTGGCCGAATGCATACAATTCACAGTAGTCTTTCCGTGCAGTCTCTCGGTGAGGGACAATACCTAACTGATCAAAGGCCGAGCGGTTCGAGATGTTCAACGTAAAGACCGGTGGCAGAAGGATCCCTCAGCCAGATGAAGCAGCTGCCAATGTGATCTCAGGAGTACACCATCAATTGCCGACCGAAGCAGAGCCAGGCTTGCGACGATATCAGTCAACTTCCGACCTGCTCAGATGGAACAAAAGTTGATCACCTTCAACTTCTGACCGGCTTGGGTAGGACAATAAGCCGATCACGATCAACTTCTGACCTGCTCGGGTAGAACAAAAGCCGACCACGATCAACTTCTGACCTGCTCGGGTAGAACAAAAGCCGACCGCGATCAACTTCTGACCTGCTCGGGTAGAACAAAAATCGATCAGCTTCAACTTCTAACCGGCTCAAATGGAAAACGGAGCCAATCGTTATCAGTCTCTCAGTTTATTTATTCCCAGAAATATGATTGTTTTTGGGTCCGCAACGCTTACCCTATTCCCTATTATTCTAAAAGGAGCAAAGCCACTGTAGCTCGAGAGGGTGCTGTAGTGCTGCAAACGACAACACTGTTATAAGTGGCATATTTAAGGATATGCGATACCTCACCATAGGTCCGCATGAAGTTTGAAGACACGTCCTAGACTTGCCCTCCTCTCGAAAGCGAGAAGCCAGCTAGTTGTGACTAGCTCAACCCAAAATCTAATTATATATGGTGCCTTACAGATGCTATGCCTTGCTTCGAAAGCAGGCCCACGAGCTCCGCTAAGTACTCAAGGAAGATTGTAAGATGAACGTAGATACTATTGAGACCGCATCTTTGAGTTTTGTCTTCTGCGTCTCTGTCATCTTATATTTTGACAATGGCGCGTATACAGGAGAAATCACTTGAGTTGAACTCAAGTTTCTGCTTCTACGCGGGATTTTGCCCCGCGGCGTGGCCCCTTGTTGATTCTTACCGAATCAACAAGGGGTTTTTGCTCTACTTTGTTGAGGAAGTAACTACATGACCCAAATCATAGAGCATCTGCTGTTAATCCGACTCGCTATTGAAAGTTGCTTTAAGACCAGCAATCAACTTTGATCTCTCCTCTTCGGACAGCTCTGCCTCCGGATGAAGGATAGGATAAAGCATCGGCGGCATATGACCGTGCTCTACTTCTTCAGCTGCTTCGTCCGCTTCGTTGTGTTCTTGTTGCCCCCACGCGGACACGTTGAAATGCTCACGGCCCTCATTCACATCGTGAGTCACTAACCACGACACGGGAGCAACATTTGCGTACCATGGCCAACGGGTCTCATGCGAGTGACAGTCAGCACAGGCTTTCGTGAACAGTGCTTTGGTTTCCTCGCTATCCCAAACCACTTCACCAGTAGCTTGGGGATTAGAATGGTCGCGTCCGTAGGGCACCAGTTGAATAAGAACCAGCAAAAGCATGAGAAAACCCACACCCCGAATAAGAAAGCTCATAAACCTCTGATACAAACCACAGCGATAACGTCTAGATCTACCAGAGGATATGTACCAAGCGTCACCTTCCCTCTACACGGGGGCCTCGCGATCACCTAGCCGGGGTATCTTTTTACATCTGGCGCGATCGATGACTCAGTCATGATCCGGGCGAGTATCCGGCTAGCTAAGATCTCCTCTCTGAACGTAAAACTCTCGATCACCGGGGTCGGCCCCAGAGGAAGGGCGCGAAACCACCGACCCCTCACACATGTGGGATACAAGTCAGAACGCGGTCCGGAGGGTAAAGACACGCCCTAGCCCAAGATGTCTCTCAACAATGAGGCACGTAGGGAAGACACCTGTTCGCGTACTTCGTAGGGGGCATCCATGGTCTCTTGCTCTATGCCAGAGAACATTTG
>JAHQVK010000208.1 GCA_019634385.1 Myxococcales bacterium
AGACTAATGGTGGGGCCGACGCGGACGAAGCACATACCTATACCGTTACCAACCGAACAGAGTTAGTTCAGGCTCTGTACCCGGATGCCGTTATTGCTGAGGATGGGACATTTACATCGGAAAACGGTTCTGACGACACTCCCAAGGTGATTTATGTCCAGGGTACCATCAACCTGAGTACCAACCGAGCCAACGAGGAGCTCTTTGCGGAAGACTATGCTTGTGAGGGCTATAGTCTCGAGCAATATCTCATCGATTATGATCCAAGAGAGTGGAATAAGCAGCCACTTGTGGATAACGACCCACCAGAGATCGAGGCACTTCCAGGGAGTCAAGAAGAGCTCCGTGATTGCTCCTCAGACGCGCAGGAAGCGGTGGTGGCACTTGAGGTGGGATCCAATACTTCACTGATTGGTCTTGGAGATGACGCCAAAATCATCAAGGGCTCCATCATTGTTGGGGGCAATGGCTCCAGCATTGTTGGAGGCAATGGGTACAGTTCAGACACACCTCCGGAACTAATAGTCCCTGTGGCAGAGAATGTGATCATTAGAAATATCACCTTCGAGGATGCCTTCGATATGTTTCCTGGCTGGGAGCCGGATGATTCATACTCAACACCTCCAGACGTGGCCGATCCGGAAAGTGACTACCCTCTTTGTCAGGCTACATATGATGAGGCGGCGGACATGGGGCCACATCAGTGCAGAGGAGGTCGCTGGAACGCTGACTTTGATAACGTGCGCGTCCAAAACGCACACCATGTTTGGATAGACCACTGCACCTTCAATGATGGTGACCGTAGCACCCATAGCATACCTTCTGTTTGGGAGTTTCCTTACCATGAGTACAGAAACCGAGTGCAACCTCATGATGCGTTGTTAGATATTGTTAACTATTCCGATTTTGTAACCGTATCCTACAATGTATTTACTGATCACGACAAAGTCATGCTGATTGGCGGTAGCGACACCGTGCAAAAGAGAAATGGTTGGGAAGCACTCAGTGTGACCTTACACCACAATATGTTCTCTGACATTGGGCAGAGAACTCCACGTGCGCGTTTTGGGAAGGTACATGTCTACTCAAACTATTCGGTGGGGGTACTTAACAGAGACATAGAAACCCCGGAGCAACGAGGCGAGCTTAGGGAAAGATATCGATTGACATCCGCTATCAATGTGGGGCACCTCGCTAAGGTTTACTCAGAAAACAATGTCTTTGAATTAACCGCTTTCCCCGGAGATCCAGAGCCAGAGGTTGGAGATGCGATAAGGACCAATCATCGGGCTACGCCCACCGAAGGTGATACCCCGGATGTGAACGAAAGCACGTACTTCTTTGACTCAGGATCCCTGTTCAATGGCGTGGAAGCCGATTTTTTCGAGACCGTTCAGGCTCATGCTACGTCGACGGATCGGCCCGTAGTTCTCACGACTGAAAGTATATGGACTCCGTCGGATAGTTACAACTATGAAAATGAGATTACACCTGCTGCTGAGGTGAGGGCCGTTGTTGAGGCTAATGCTGGTGCGGGTCTACTTGAAGTTGATGCCCCTTAGGAATCAGCTTTAGGATTTAACGCAGGTTCGCTGTGGTGATACCAAACTATCTCCCCGTCTCGGTAGGTTTCCTGAAATCTTAAGAAAAGAGAAACCTCTTTACAGCAGAAATCACTTGGGTTGGACCCAAGTTCCAGCTTCTCCGGCGGGGCTATGTCCCGCTGGGCGATCCCTTATTGGCTCTTAGAGAATCAATTCAAGTGGTCTTTGCTGTGCCATTGGAGTAAAGGTTAGTTGGTGAGTCTCTATCCTCTGGAACAACGATTAGTTGATGATCCCTCTCATACCGATAGATAGTTATTTTCTTTGTTGATTTATGAGTTCTAAACTTAAAGATATATCTACGACCTACGGTTAGTTGAATGTCGCCATATATTGGGTGTGAGTATTCTTTAACAACCTACCTGTCAGTGCGGAAATCTCCTCAATCCATCAAGTATTGGGCTTGGTTACGTGATAATGTGGAACGAGAATGGTCGACCTTGGGAGTGTCTTTAAACGCCGGAACGCGTTGAGACTTGTTTCTCACATGCGTGAGGGGTCGTGGCTTCGCCACCTTTTCCAGCCCCTCGGCCCGGTACATCCAGCATCCTCCCTCCGGGGCCGACCCCTCACAAATACGGGATACAGGTTAGACCGGGACAAAGTGCCTTAGGGCGTGTCTTTAACATCCGGACCGCGTTCTGACTTGTTTCCCTCATGTGCGAGAAATCGCTGGATTAACCACCCTTTCGGGCCCCTCGGTCCGGTGTATCCAGTAACCTCTCCTCCCGGGCCAACCCTTCACAAATGCATAATACGGCGTCATCTCCATAGCTAGAGTTTAAAGACACGCCTTAGTCTGCCGGAACAAGGGTATGTATGTACGATGCCGATATGTTTCCCGAGGGGGTGCAACAGTCCCCATCTTCATAGAGGGTTAAGTCTAGAGGCTCGCGATCAAGCCCTGAAGAGGCGGAGCCGTTCCTCCAGATAGACTTTCATGACGAGCTCTCGCTCATAGAGACCAGTTGAGACGGAGTCGGCCATCCTTATAGATCTTCTTTGTGGTGGCGAGATCTGTGGAGCCATTAGATATAGATCGATGGACGTTCCGGGTGGGTTTAATGGTAGCGGCACGTCCAAAGATATAGTCTTGTTCTCGAACGATCGCCCAATACGCTTTGTTGAGGACAAGGGCTCGAACTCGGGAGGGAAGGATGAGATAGGCAATATCCTTGTCGCCGCCGGGGGCGGCGCGTTTAACTTCTTTGATGTTGAGCTGACCACCGGGGAAGAAACGATCGAGAATTTCTTGGTTGGCTCGGAATTCGTCCCCACCCCCAACCCGCTCGAGGTATGTCAAAAACTCCGGATGCTCGTGGCCGTATTGGGGGACATCAGGTATGCCGCGAATATCCTGGTAGGTCCAGCCACTAGCTCCAGGGACTTTGCGGGGAAAAGCGAAGGTTTGGTCAGCGGTTACGCCTATGGTACTGTGGCACCCCATGCAGAACCGATGTTCTTCCTCGGTTTGAAGGCGCAGTTGGCCTTGCGCATTTTCGATGAAGCCTTGGACCTGCCAACCAAAGCGATTGGTGAACCCAGTCTCCACAGAGCCTGGGTAGTAGGGCAGTCGACCATCCAACTTTTCATCATATTCATCATCGTATTGACGATTGAGGGCCTCACGGTCGAGAGCCCATCGTTTGGCGATGTAGCGGAGCTCCTTCATTCGCTGCGCGATGGGATTTCCCTTGTCAGGGTCAATGTACCTAACAGAGTGAAGAAACTCTACACCTTTGGGGTAAAGACCACGGGTTACCGATTGATGAGTTGCGGCGCCGACATAGTGCTTTGGAAGTCCGTTAATGATGGTGATGATTCCCCCGATCGTACCATTTCGGTCGAGATCGATTCCTGCCAATGTCTCATTAATAGGTTCAACTTTTCGTTTGAGATCGACGAATGCGGCGTCTATCGGCGCGGTCATGGCCGCCTCAAGAATGGCAAAGTTGATCTTCGCGATGGCCCGAGACGCCGCTCCTTTAGCGTCCGTATGGAAGATGAGCGGCAGGCGTATAAAGACATCATCGGTACTGCCGTTGGTAGGCCAGAATGTACCCAAAAATGGTTTGTAGCGGAATGCTCGCCATCGACTACCGTCTTGGGCGAAGCCTTCAGGATCAAAGCCCTTACGAAAGTCAATGTCTGGTATATATCCAGTATATCCAGTTTGTGTAAGCTCTTTGGCTCGGCGTAACATTGCTGCCCGGAAGGGAGTATAGTTATCTGTTCGGATATATGCTAAAATCTCATCATTTGAGATTTTTTTGATGGTTTCGGTTCGGTCTTCAAAAAGATTAGTCCAGTGATTGGTTGTGCCTACTCGAGAGAAAGCATACTCTCTTTGGAGGTCCCAATCATTCATCCCATTTGGATAGCGACTTGCTGTGTGACAGGTCCAGCAGGGATTCGCGGATCCGGCTGTTTTGGTATAACATTGAGGAGGAATGGGTGCTTCCTGGTTACGGACCCTCCCCTTCATCGATAGGGCGAAGTGAATAGGGTCGTAGTCGGCAATGATGGATGATGGCTTCTCGGGGAAAAGAACCAACGTGACCACGCTGCCGGCCAAGATGAACCCTGTTATCAAAACCTTAATATACATGGGTATTGTGTGCTTTCAGGGGAGGACGCTCCTCGGCTTTGGTTGACCGAGGAGCGAGAAAGAGTCAGCGGGGAGGCCAGGTGCTAAAGCGACCGTCTCCGGGATGTTGGACGTTGAAGAAAATGGTGCTCATGTCCGGGCTGAACTCCGGACCGGTCGCTTCTGAGTTGCTTGGACCGGAAGCTACTCGGAAGGCACGTCCAAAGGTTGTATCGGCGTGGGCAGGGTCCTGATCGATATAGTACAGTGCATCGGTCATATCTGCGTTACGCCCTGGATTACCGTCTGTGCCGAACCATACGCCGCCGTTTCGGTCGATGAGCAGGTTGTCGGGTGCGGCAGCATCATAGAGACCGGGGGTGTCGCTGCCCTGTCCCTTCCAGACCGTGTAGAAGGTGAAACTGTTGCTCTCGCCTTCGACGAGAGCCATGATCTGACCAAATTCGTCTCCACGGCTTTCTCCACTATTGGGTGGTACCAGGATACCGTCTGGATCCAGTCCAGGCGCCTGCGTGTTGTTGGTAAATGCGATGTAGAGGATTCCGTCGATAGCATTCCATTCAACGTCCTCTGGTCGGTTAGTTTCGCGGATACCAATTTTGCTGGCTGCTGTGTATAACGCAGAGAGCACGTCGTTGTCCGTGGGGAAGCCACCGATGCCGTTGTACGTTTGGTCTTGCAGGGCTTCACCAACGGTAGTGATCATGTTGTGATCGTCACCAGCAGCTTGGATTGCCTCCAAGTTGGGAGGTACGGCTTCGCTGGTGGTTGAAATCTCGATCCATTCACCAGTACCGCGGTTCAAGGCAGTGGCTAGCTCGCTGGTGGAGGCCAGGGTGATGCCATCCGCGTTGTTGAGGTCTGCGAAGTGAGCCACGTATAGGGTGCCTTCGTCGAGAAGAGCACGGGTGGCTGCTTTATCCATATCTGCGGTGTAGTTCGCTGAAGAGACGAACTTGTATACTCGGCCGCCTCGACGATCATTGGCAGCGAACATGATCAGTGGTTGGCCATCGATCAACTTCCAGTCGTTACCCATCTTAAAGGTGCTGTTCTCCCAACGAGCTCGACCGAAGGCCCCCAGCTTACGGTGACCCACGCCGGCAGTAGCTTCGCCCTTGCCGTAGTACTCGTCTGCGGGTTGACCAGGGTCTATTTCTGTAAGGAAGCCATAATTGTCTTTGTCTTTGCGCTGGTTGTCATCGGTGCCGTAAGAGAAGCTTTGGCTTTGTCCTGACTCATAAGTAAAGCTCACGTTTGTACCCGGCTGGAAGGTGCAGGTGCTGTCCTCATCCGTAGGACAATCAAATTGGGTGCCGCTCCACCCGTTTTCAAGGTCACCATAGTAGCCTTGGACATTTTCTTCAGCGGAGATCACCGTGCCCCATGGTGACTTGCCACCAGAGCAGTTACCGGCGGTTCCGGCGACAACACCCTCCGGTAGATCAACACCTGCATCGTCTTGTGCTACGCGGTTGAGGGTGAAGCCAGTGACCCGTGCGAGCGTGTTACTGGTGGCGTCGTAGCGCTTGTTATCAGCGGCTCGATCAAGGTCCCAAGCTCCGGTGCCTGGATCCTGAACTATACGCATCCATGAACCACCAAGTTGGCGTTTGTGCCAATTGATATAGGTATTGGTGTCTGCCTCGGACCACTGTGGTTGGTTGGGGTTAGACGTGATCAGGCTTTGCTTGAACATCCATCGAGCTAGGATGTTATGTTGACGATCCGGAGCAGTATCAGCGCTAGGCAAGGCACTGCCGGAGATGTATTCGTGATTAACCCAAATCCAACCCGCTGTGGATGAACCGGAGAAATACGGTGTACCACCGATATCCCAGTTGTCCCCGAAGAACGCCGTAAAATCGGCGTTGGAACCGAAGTGGGGAGCTTCCGCGGAGTTATCCCACGTGAGAGGGTCGAGCCATTTCACAACTACGTTGTGCTGCAGACCAGGAATGGTCCGAACCGTGTCGGTTGAAGCTCCAGGCAGGGGAAGATAGAGACCCGCAGCCTCATCACCGTTGGCTATGCGATCGACCAGAGCCTTTACGTAGGCGGGAATAGATCTTTCCTGTAGAACAACGGGGGTGTCGCGGATGTCTCCGAGGGTGATGGCTACCAGTGCGGACAAAGGTGCGGAGCTAATATCAAGTTCTGCGGAAGTGATTCCGTCAGAGCCATCTTCACCGTCAGAGCCATCTTCACCGTCAGAGCCATCTTCACCGTCAACGCCATCTCTACCCGTGGGGGGGGGAAGGCCGGCATCATCATCCCCGCTGCAAGCGACGCAAAGTCCAGCGGAGATTAGGAAGATGCAAAGGGGCATCAGCTTTTTTCTTATATTTGTCATCATCTTCTGCGCGAACGCGGCTTAACCGCCTAAAACAAAAAAAAGGCGTAGAGGTCTCACGAATGTGAAATTTGTTGTGTTGAGGACAGAGCTAGAAAGCGATGATGATTTTTGGTAATAAAGTCAGCTATTCAGCTTAGCGAACCTGTTTATACTGGCCGGCTATTTTTCGGTTGGAGGGACAGATCGAGTGGATGATTAATGTTGGGTTGATGAAACCTAGCGCATGCGCTAACGAGTTCGGCCCAAGATGGGCGGTAGCGCCATTGTCCACTGCCCATCTGACTTTCATCCATCCCGCGGAAGAAGGCGTACAGAGCGCAACCGAATCTTGCTTCATACTCTTCTTCATTGGCGACACCAAGAAGTCTCGTTACCGCTGCTGAATAGATCTCAGCTTGAAGGAGATAATTTCCACGAACGTATGAATCAAGTTCATCTATGCAATAGTTGAGGAGTCCGTCACTTTTCCAATCTAGCACGTAAATACGGTCTTCTACGGTGAAGACCACATCGATAAACCCCTTGATGAAGCCTTGAGCTGGAGCCGCGGGGAACGGGAACAAGAACTCCATTTCTCTAACCACGAGGCTTGCCTCACATAATCCGCCCTCGAGTTGGCCGTGGATGCCAAGGTCAAGAGGGGTGCGAAGGGCGTTCCAGATAAGTTCAGCGCCGTGACGAGCGTGGGCTGGGGAGCGTTGATGGCGCTCTAGATTCTCTTGGAGCAGGGTTTGAATCTCTGGGCGTTCGTACCATTGCTCGAAATTAGGTGTGTCACGAATTATCTGAAGATCGACCCACTCGATGACCTCATGTAGAAACCGACCAGATGCTGCACCGGGAGGCAGATGATCGGGATCGGGCGGGATGCTCGATGTGCCCTGTTCTTCTATCTTATCGTCAACTATTGAAGTGGGAGCGGGATGCGAAGCATTTTGCTCCGCTTTGATTCTTGAATATGAGGTTACGATTGGGCCGCGTCGTTCGTGACGAAGTCGGAGAATGGGGGCTGGGTCTTCAGCCGGGATATTTAGCGCGCGAGTCACTACGGCCTGCACAGGGCCAGAAATCGCGGCGCAGGTTGGTGGGGGGAGGGGCTTTTCAGGCTGTCTTGACCATACTGTCCAATGACGAGCATTGGCTTGTACCCGCTTTAGGTGGGGTTCCAGCATGCCCTGAGTTCCGCCCAGGCCGTCGACCCCTGAGGGGGCAAGGAACGGGACGTACAGTCGGGTTCGGGCCCGAGTCAAGGCCACATATAGCAGGCGGCGGGTTTCTTCTTCAGCTTCGAGTTGGGCTGCATCCGGTGGCATATCACCCACGAACAAACATCGCTCCTGGCCCTCATGGTAGGGATGCAGGGTTGCGGGCACCGTTTTCATGCCCCCGAAGAGGAATACAACTTCCGCCTCCAAGCCTTTAGCCTTATGCATGGTCATCACTTGAACAACCTTCTCATCGGAGGACCGGCGTTCGATGTTGGTACTGGCTGCGCTGTGGTGGCCCTGCTCATGGATCCATCTATAGAGGTGCTGAATTAGTTCTCGCAAGGGAGGTCGGCCCGCTGAGGCCTCCAGGCTGAGGACTTCAAAGAGGTGGAGATAGTTGGTGAGGGTTTGGTCGGAGCTTCCCTCCAGAAGAAGCCGTTCGGTGATCCGGCTCTCGATCAGAATTGAGGTCAGTAGCCGGGGATAGTCTCTTCGGTCTGCGATGGTTTTCCAGCTCAAAAGTTGGGCCATTAGGGGGTCACCCGGATTGAGATCTTTACAGTTTGCCCATCGGTCAAAGGGTACGGAGAAGAACGGGGTCCCAAAGGCCCGCAGGGTGAGTCTTGGTATATTAGGGTCGGCAATGGCCGACAAGAGGGTGTATATATCGAAGGCTTCCTGGCTTTGAAATAATCCTTCTTGTTTGTAGACGGCGGCACCGATGCCATGCTCTCCCAAAATCTGTGTGATGCGTCTGCCTTCCCTACTGCTTCGGGTTAACACAAAAATATCCTCGGGGTTGAGGGGTCGAGGGGAGCTATCTGGGGAATGAAAATTAGCTGCTGAGGAGCCGTTGTCAATGCCGAGCAATCGCCCAATCTCTTGGGCGATCATGGTGGCCACCAGCGTTTCTGCCTGCCCCGGTCGAGGGGGCTCAGTGTCCTCAGTTATGAGTTGCAGTAAGACCGCTGGCGGACCCTCCTGACCCTGTTCTTCGATATATGTGTGATCGGTGCGTCCTGCTCGCACTGGTGTATACGTTATGTCGTGAGGGAAGAAAGGTTCAGGTACTTCGGGGTCCAACAGTTCGTTGATAGCTGCCACAAGCGTTGGTACAGAACGGTAACTATCAGTTAGTTGTACTCTGCCGCCCCCGGTGAGTTCCAATTCTTCGCGGGCTTGAATATAGGTGCCAACGTCAGCGCCTCGGAAACTATAAATAGCCTGTTTGGGGTCACCAATGACCATCAATCGACCACTTAGAGGGGGTTCTAGGTATAACTTTCGGAAGATGCGCCACTGGATATTATCGGTGTCTTGGAACTCGTCGATGATGGCTACCGGATATCGCCGAACTAGATGTTCTTTGAGTAGTTCGCCGCCTTCGGTGTACAGACTTTCTTCCAGCAGATTGAGCATGTCCGAAAAGTCTAGTTCACCCCGTTCTGCTTTTTCTCTACGCAGCTGAGCTTGGATACGTGGTAGTAGCATCTGGAGCGCGGCACTCCGAAAAGAAACGAGACCCATCTGTAGCTGTTCTAAGGCTTGCAGCAGATGTTGTAGTTTTGGCTGGTTTTTGGCTGGTTCGTGAAGGGTTGCGATTACTAGGTTGAGGTGGTTGGCACCATCCGCCTCCATCTCTTGGAGTAGGGCGGGCATGTCAGAGTTGCCGAGTTTGGCGATGCGGAGAATCCGGTCGAGCTGATGAAGTGTTTGGGCGATCACTGGCCTACGAATGCGACTTCGGACAAGCATAGGGCGTACAGTGGAGGGGGCAGAAGGGGCTTGGGCCAAGGTGTGCAGTGCCCGCTGGAGTAACTCGGGGTCAAAAGTTGGCGCGAGCCGACCCTGAAGTTCGATGCAGGTAAATGCGGTCCGGTGCAAACTATCAAGTGGTTGGGTTTCGAGCCATGCTTCCAGCCACGGTAGCGGTACCGGTTCGCAGGCAAGGTCGGTGCGCAGTACGGATATAAAGGCGCGACTGAATGCGGCCCGGCTATCAACGAGTGTCTGCTTGAAGGGACGTCGATGGGCGAAAGCATTTTCGAGGAGAACCCGCTGGCAAAACGCGTGGATGGTAGTAATGCTGGTTCGGTCAAAACTCAACAATGCTTGGTGTAGCCGCTCTAGGGTGTTGGCGCTAAGTACCCAACTGTTTGGAGGGGGAGGCTCAGCCTGAAGGGGGGTTTCACGGAGACTAAAGAGTTTTTTTCGAAGTCGGAGCTTGAGTTCGGCGGTGGCTTTTTCTGTAAACGTAACGATCAATATTTGATCGATAGGGATATTCTTTCTTAAAACGAGATCGATCACTAGGTGTTCAAGTGTATAGGTCTTTCCTGTGCCTGCTGAGGCTTCGATGATCGCGTGAGGATAGGTGACGAGCGTATCGAGAATCTCAGGACGTGGTGCGTAACGGTAACTCATGAGCTGACATCTTCGTAAGCCACGAGGAAAGGCTTGAGTCGGCGTTCAATAACAGAAAAGGCTTCTTCAAGCGATGGGGTGGGAAACCGATCTGCCTTTAGAGGACCAAATGGGTCACAAGCGGCTGCATGAAGGATAGATTGGAGTTTGGCATTGTTAGCGCCCTTTTGCTGTTGATGATATAAACGTACCTGGGTGCGCAGGGGTAGCCGGTAAGGATGGTGGTGTTGTAGTAGTTCGTCAGAAAGTCTTGTGAGTAGAGTTTTGGCGGTGTCTTCAGAGATGTGCGCGAGAGTAAAGGCGAGATGGTTGGGGCCCCGGTCGATGATGCATCCTCGCCACGAGCCGCGAAGGGTTTTGCCCGACGCTACCCAGCTAAGTTGGGTTAACCAACTTCCTAGAGCCAGGCGTAATTGACCAGGCTTGTCATTATCGAGTGCTCGCTCGGTAAAGCTGAAGGTACCCCCGTGGGCGCTGGTATAGTGGGTGCTGCCCATAAGCAGTAGGCCCGGTAGCTCAATGGGAGGCAGGGTGAGGCTTGATTCGGTGGTGCGTGGGGACCGACCAATGGCAAGACGTTCCAAGCGAACCGATTTACCTTCCGTGGCGGCGAGGAACTTATTGGTCCAGGTTTCCAATATGGTTTGGTGTTGGTGACGGGTGGTGGTTCCAAATACCCCGGTGGGCATCTGACCTGTGAACTCGAGACGATCTACGGTTTCTAAGTAACGGCGGTGGAGTGTGGGCAGTGTTTCACCGTCGTTGACCCAATGAACGAAGATTTCTTCGAGCAACCGGAGGGAGTAGAAGCGATCCAATTCAAACGGTTCTGTTGTGGGGCCAAGAACCTCTTGCTCATCGTCGTAGGCGTTAAGTTCGAGGACTTGGCGGGCCCATCCTTGAACAGGTTCTTCAATAAAGCGCTGGATATTAGCGATACTTATTCTTGTTTCCCGAGCCGCAAGCGGGCCGGGGCGGGGGACGTGAAGTGCGAGGCGCTTTCGCCACCGCGTGGCAAGCTCCTCAGGTAAGAAGCGCGCGATGTCTTCGACACTTGGCATGGATGTTCGTGGTGGAAGAGCGGCTGTGAGACGATTGCGTAGATCAGCGGCACGCTTTTCAGAGCGGCCAGCTCGAGAATATCCGGGGGCTACATGCCGGCGGAGTGGGAGGACCTGCGGGGATAGGTTGCCGGGGCCGACGTAAGAGTTTTCGATGATAGATAGGAACTCACTAAGGGTTGAAGAAGGAAGACGCATATCTCCCGTTTCCGGGTTTTGTGAGACATAAGAAAGGTATATACCCTCAGAACTGGCGAGCACGCGTAGCAGAAAGTTGTACTCGTCCCTCATTTTTGGCGTGGTTTCACCAAGATGGCGATGATCTTTTCTCAGATCAAGGGACGAAGGATGCTCGGTGGCGGGGAATTGCCCTTCACCCAAACCCGGGATAAAGGTGAATCGAAACGGGAGGGAAGCAACGCTTTCGAGCGGGCCCACCACAACCGCTTCTGCCAATGGTGGGCCGGTATGAATGTAAATATGTTCGAGTTGGTCCAAGATCAGGCCTCGGGCGGTGGTGAAGGGGACCGAGACACCACCCGAGGCCTGAATAGTCAGACCGGACATGGCCGATTGGACACGGTAGAGATCTCGCTCGTCGTTTTCATCCACGGGTCCTACATAAGTATCGATGACTATGCGCAGATAATTAATCCACTCTGGCACGGTGTACTGAGCTTCGGCCAAGGCACGAGCATCAGCGATCAGTGAGCGCACAAGTGCAAGCATGCGACCGACTCGAAAGAGGTCGCGCACCGGGATATCGGCGGGGACAAAGGGGGTTTCACCGAGGAAAATGGGGTCGAGCTGGTCGGCCTCAGTATGTAGAGCTACACCGAGGGCTAAGCGGCGTAACCCCTGATTCCAGTTAAATAGATCCTTTGTAATATATGTCTGTTGATGATCCTCTTGGTCAGCACCGTCAAAGATAGCAAGTCGATCGCACCACGCCACCCAGTCGCTCGTGTCTCCAAGCTCGAATCGTGTAGTGATAGTAGGATGGGTAAGTACTCGGAGGAGATCACTTCGGGCGTAGTTGGATGTAGGCAATGCTAGCAACAGGCGGATAATGTCGACAATACGGCTTTGGGACGAAAGTGGGACGTCAAGTGCACGAAAGGGGAGATCATATGCATCCGCAAATGCTGAGGCTAAGTGAGACCTATAGTGTTCGGCGTCTCGACCACTCAGGGCGACGACGCAGTCGTTCCACTGAAGATCAGCGTGGGTTTCGGCCAGTTGCCAAATGGCAGAGGCAATAGCCTCACACTCCCGACGAATGTTTGGTGCTTCAACAAGGTGTATGCTATCTTCCACTCGCTCGTCGCCATGCGTTGAGTGATCGACCACTGTGCGGAAACGAATATCAGCGTGGAATGCATTGAGGACGGCCAGAGGCTGATCAGGGGGAGTGGAAGGCCCAGCATCGCTATCCACGTTCCATTCACTGAGTTCTAAAGCTCGGTGAAGGCACTCTCGGCCTGGACGGCCCCATAGTTGTAGGGCAAGAGGATCGTCTTGATACCAGGACAATTCATCGAGAGGCAGTGTGCTATTGCGCAATGAAACGTCGTCCCAGTATTCCAGACAGGGGTTGATGGAATATAGGTGTATGGATGACGAGTGACTCACTCGACGCAGGGCTTCAACCATGACTGGGGATCTCAACGGCACATTGTATATGAACAGTGTTTGGGAGTTCCCTTGATTGAGGAAATGTATTGCGTCGAGCATCAGCCAAGACCGTCGATGATGCTCGGTGTCGGTAGGCATGGGACATAGGGGGCCATTATTGGTAACCAATTCCCGAAAGAGAGCTGCCTGCCATCTATCTTCAGCTTCTAGCTGAGAAAACTCACCTTTGGCCCATCCTTGGACCCATTCGGGACGGTGAAGGACATATTGCTCAAAGAGTGGTCCGAGAGCCAGGGCCAATTGTAGTTTGCGGTCTTCAATGGCAGGCTCAGCATTCAGGTAAGCCTGTAGAGGGCCAAAATCTGGATCATCAAACCCGATCGGGTGATGAAGACGTTCCAGAATACCTAAGGAGATTTCTTTGGATCCTGCGAGGTACACGCCAGGGGCGGATTGATGAATGATCTTTTGAAGGACCTGTCGAAGTGGCAGGAACTCAAAGTTTGCGCAGATACCGAGACGTTCTGCGAGACCCTGTTTGAGCATAGCAGTCTCCGCGGCGCTTTGGACGGTAACGGTCACTGGCTCCAAGGAGCCAATTTGCCGCCTCCATTGGGCGATATCTCGGGCCATAGCGTCGAGGAGAGCGCTGGCTCGATCAGATTGGAATAGCCGTATCAATCAGGTCTCTACCAGCTTGAATACCCGGTGGAGCCGAAGCAATTCGATAATGCTGGTTACCGCCGGTCCTGGATTATGAATCTCGAGAACACCGCCTTTGCGTGCTGCTCGTTTGTGTACGCTTACCAAGGCTCCGACACCGGAGGAGTCGATGAAGTCTACGGATGTAAAGTCGATTGCTACCGCCTCAATAGCTGGATCCCACGCTTGCTCTACGGAGCGTCTAAACTCCGGGGCAAGCGTGATATCGAACTTTTTACTCTCTACGCGAATAAGAAGATGGTGTTTGTCATCAGAAAGCTCGAACTCGAACATGGAACCCTTACGTCTAGTAGCCGCAATCCGCCCGGATTGACTAGTTGCTTTTATCCAACTAGCTTCCGCCACGATGACCGAGAACGGGGACATTTTCGACCCCGAACAAATCGTTCAACATTGGGAACGCCCGGCGGACCTTCGCCAAATACGGCGCTGGCGTAGACGTCTGTCTTACAAAAAACTGATATGGCGAGCAACGTTTGGGCTCGCCGAAACCATGAAGCGCGGCTTGGATATCGCCGGTAGTGCGGCGGCGATTACTGCGTTTAGCCCCGTGTTTGTGGTCACGTCAGTACTGATAAAGTTGGAAGACGGAGGGCCGATTCTCTTTCGGCAGAGCCGAGTAGGGCGCGGTGGACGGTTGTTCAAGATGTTCAAGTTTCGTTCAATGGTTCCTAACGCTGATAAGTTAAAGGATAAACTCCTTGAGCAAAATCAGCACGGGCAAAAGGGCGTTACCTTCAAGATGAAACACGACCCGCGCATTACTCGCGTGGGGCGGTTCATCCGTAAGTACTCGATCGATGAGTTCCCTCAGTTTTTTAATGTTTTGTTTGGGGACATGTCTTTGGTGGGGCCCCGTCCTTCGGTCCCGAGGGAAGTGGCGAAATATAAGGCGATGCATTTACGTCGACTTGCGGTAAAGCCGGGCATCACTTGTCTTTGGCAAGTTGGTGGACGAGCAGAGATTGATTTTGAAGGCCAGGTCCGGCTCGATCTCCAGTATATCGCCTCAGAAAGCGTGTGGACGGATATTAAGATCCTTCTCAAGACTGTTCCAGCAGTGTTGAAAGGGGAAGGCGCTTACTGAGTTTATGGAACTTGCGGCAAGTGATGAGCTGGATCAGGAGCGGGTGTTGACGCTCATTGCTCCAGATTGGCAGCATCTTGATGCGGTACTCGAAAGCCCAATCCCGTTTGTCCTTTGGGTTGTGGGAGCGCAACCACTCTTGCATCACTGGCTCGATCATGCGGTGGATGAAGGATATGGTCGGGTGCGATTGTTGGTGAGTGACCGCCCAGCGGAGGTTCGTCAGGCGATGGAAAAGGCCAAATTGTGGCCGGTTCAGTGGGAAATTATCCCTCGTTCTACCACCGAGGTTCCCACTGATCTTCCTTCGGATGTTGCCTGTCTTGATCATCTTCCCGGGCATCCCCCATTGAACCAATCACCCACCAATGGGTGGGAACTTCTCAGATACTGGTTTACATTAAGAGAGACGTGGTTTGCATCGGTAGACTCAGATCACATGGAGGCTTTTCGAACGCTTGCGGTGGGACGTTTCTGCTCGATTCATCCTTCCGCGGAGCTGCGTATGCCGATCTGGATCGACGACTACGCACAGATTGGTCCAGGATGTGTTGTGGGGCCGAATGTAAATATTGGCCGCGGAGCGGTGCTTGAAGGCCCATCCAAGGTCACAAATTCAGTGATCACCGATCATACATATTTGGCTGGTCACACTGAGCTACAGGATGCTTTCCTCGACGGAGGGCGTTTGCTCAATCTACGCCTGGGGGCTCGAGTTAACCTCGATCGGCTTATGGCTGACCACCTCAAGAGTGAAGACGTACGGCGTCCATCACTTGTGGAGCGAATCGGGTCGTCGTTTTTGTACTTGGTCTTCTCGCTGGCGGATCGTTTGCTTCCGGGGCGAACAGCAAAGCCTACCGAATGGATGTCCTTTGATGGGCTGCAGTTGTCTGAATCTTCGGGGCCTCTATGGCGACGCCGTCGGACTTGGCTCAAGCACGTGATGCAAGGCCGAATGCGTCTCGTAGGTGTACTGCCGCGAACCCGCGAGCAGTTTGATCAACTGTCCCCAGATTGGCAGGAAATTATTCGGGCCGCGCCATCTGGTATACTCTCCTATGCGGATTTGCACGGTAGTCATTCCGCAAATGATGAGCTGGAAGCCGTCCACGCGGTGTATCAGGCATCATCGCCGGGAGCGGAGATCCGCAGTACGATCCGTGAGCAAGCATGGCGATTGTTTCGGATCACACACGACCGTGAAACTGCGGTGAGCAAGCGCCATCGTATCCAATCGTAAGGGGAGGGGATGGCGTCCGATCAACCGGTTGCTGCTTCGTTAGTTTTGCTGAATCGTCGAACCCAGCAGTTAGGTAAGTCTCAGTGGTCAGAGCGGATTGTCCTGCTGGCGCTCCTCGTGATGACCTTGCTGATGTTGCAGCAGGCCCTTCGAGGAATCTGGGTTGGGGAGAAGATCCGTCCGGGGGTGGTTGCGCCCGCGTTCCGCGGACCCAATTTGTCGGACAAGCTTCTTGCCTTGGAAGACTTCAAGGGGAGCGTAGTGTTGTTAGATTTTTGGGCGACCTGGTGTCCGCCGTGCATAGTCTCTCTCCCCAAACTAGAGAGAATCCACCAAAGATATGCAAAGGAGGGATTTACTGTGCTGGCTATTAACCAGGAGCCTGGGCAGATACCAATGCTTCGAAGCTTTGTTGCTAGCCGTGAACTGACGTTCCCTGTGGTAGTGGATTCTGGAACTATAGCGGACACCTATCGAGTGAGTGTGTTGCCTACTATGGTTCTGATTGATCGAAACGGGGTTGTAAGGGCGTATTTTAGGGGGACAGTAGGTGAAAAACGTCTAGCCGCCCTTGTTGAGTCTCTCCTCCGTGTTGAAGAAGTCACTGGGCCCTGAGCTCACATCGTCCTTCCGCTTACTCAACGGGTCTTCTCTGACCGCGATACTAGAGGTCATTGTTTGGCATATTGCTGCTGGTATTTGTAGACCGAGCATGCAAATCTGAAGGGCTCGCATTCTAATACTACATATAGGTAGGTGTGGATAGGGGTTGAGTTAGCATTTATCACTCTGGGTGCGTCTTTTATGGGTGGCTATCTGGTAGGCGACTATTCTGATAATGCGGTCTCGCCCGTCTCAGACCTCTCAAAATAAGAAATTAACTGCCTAGACAAGCAGCACAGATTTTCATCTTTTAGGAAGTAGATCGGTGCTCGAGCGATGTCTGTGTGAATTTGATCCCAAGGGAAAACTTGTAGTATAAGACCTGTGTTTTGTGGGGTATCTACGATTTTTTCTGGGTGATCGCCAAAACTGTGCTGGAGATCATCTACAGAAGTACAAATTTTTAGCGTCTCTTCTTGAGGCAGATTCGGCTTAACCGCCTCCTTTTGAGTTGGTGGTCAGAGTGCCCTGAAACAGCGCATGGATTGCGCTATACCGCCTTATAGGCGGGTATTTGGCTCGATATTCTGGACGTATACCCTGGACCTAAACGTCTAAATTTCGTCCGTTTGACAGACGGTTCAGAGGTCTAGACGTCCAAAAGGGCTTTTTTCCTACAGATAACTCGGGCAAAACGAGAAGTGCAAAGGGGCGAGCAGCGGTTAATTTCGTCACCCCTACCGTTTAATAGGAACCCCAAGTAGATTGAACTTGTACGGAGGTTAGAATGTCCAATCAGGATAATACACTCGGCAGCGTCCAAATCGTCCCTTCTCAGCCCGCCGAGGTGCCGGCTCAAGACCTCGTGCTGATTTATGCGTCAGCAGTACCGCAGCAGCTCGAGCATTGGCTAAAGAAGCGCAACATGCGCATGGTGCCGAAAGAGAGGGCAACCATAGACCCTAACGAGCTCCGCGCGAGCGGCGCGCGATATGCCGTCCTTGATTTGGATGAGCTTCCTCGTGAACATCCACCGGTTGAGACGGTTCGGCATTTGCGTATACACGTGCCCGAAACCCGACTGATCGTATTGACGTCACGCAATGAGCAACACTTCTTCCGGGCTCTGACGGAAGCAGGGGCACGGGGTGTGATTGTTAAGCAGCCTTATGTTGCTGACCTGGTATTTGCTCTTCAGGCTGCCGGTGAGGGTCGGGTGTACATCACCGGCCAAGCTACAGAGCGGGAACGGGCAGCGGTCCAGATAACTGCCCGAGAGAAAGAGGTGCTGGAACTTATGGCTCACGGGCACAGTAACCAATCGATAGGCGAGCGTCTTTCCATCAGCGTGAAAACGGTCGAAGCTCATCGTGCTCGGTTGTTTAAGAAACTGGGAGCCTCCAATGTGGCTGATGCCGTGTTACTCGCCATCCGGACGGGGCTGGTGATGCCTTAAATGAATATGGTCCTTTGGGCGTATCTGGGAAGGTACGATAGTCTTGCTCTTGCGGGCTATTCGGTAGCAATGGATTTTACCGCCCAAGCTGGGACCCACACCCGATCGACGTCTTTGTGATTTTTGTCGGGAACAATAGTGAGGGAAGTTCCATTGGGTCGGTAGTCATTGGAGTAGCCTTCTAGGTGTTGGTTGTTGATGAGGGTAACCTCGATATGTGTCCCCTCGCGTGGTGTGCGTAGGGCATACGGACGGCAGCCTAATGATATGGCTATCACGTCAGCAAGCTCAATTTCGAGCTTACTTTGCTGTTGGTTGGACCTGGAAAAGGTCAGCCGACCGGTGTGGGAATCAAACCGAAGGATGATCCCCCGGAACGTATGACCAGCTTTCGTATAGACAATGGCTGGGGCACCAGCGGCGTTGTGCAAGGGTGATGGAGGTATGTTCGGGTTGTTTTGTGCCCTGGTATCAGTGGTTTGTGCGGGCAAAGGTTCGACGTGGGTTTCAGACCAAGCGTCGAGAGGCAAAGCCTCAGCTTGAGTATCAGTGATGGGAGAGGCGGGTGTCGGCTGGGTTGCAACATGGGTGATGTCCCAAAAGTCTTTGGTACGCTGCGGGAGCTCAACTGGATTTCCCGAGATATCAACCACGGTGGTGGGAGTATCCATCGGCACTTGGTTAGACAAATTTAAGGAGCCGCCGTAGTAGGCCTCAAGGCCCCATGTGTTTCGAGGTCGTGCGAACGTCGACATGATGGCCGCGTGGAGATCGATCTCTTGGATGTTGGTATCCTCATGGGATATTTCGAGATCATCAGCGATCGGCCCGAAAGACTCGTAGGGTTTGGTTTCTATCGCTTGAGCAACGGGCCGCGTAGAACCATCAATGAGCTCCCTTAGGTCAGCGTCCAGAGCCAAGTAGCGTTCCTGTGCTTGTGCACTTAGTGGGTGACGTCGGCTGGTTTGATGGAGCTCAACAAAAGCTTGCAGAGCTTCTATAGCTTCGTTGTCCACACTCATCGGTATCCACTCAGTCGAAATCAGTCAGATCGAGACTTATTCGCTCAAGGTAGTCTTTGCCGCCCATCGAACGCCAAAAGTTAAGTGCTTGAGTGTTAGCCTTAGCGACATAAACCTCAATAGATTCAGCGCCCTGGCACGACATCCACGCTACCGCATCTTTCACCAAAGCGGTACCAACTCCCTGCCCTCGAACACTTTTTCCCACGGATATATCATTGATATAGCCGATCCACCGGGTCCGGTAGAGGGGACTATTAGGTAGGATACAGCAGATAATGAAACCAACAACATGATGATTTTGAACAGCTACGCGCACGCGATAATCGTCGCGAGATCGGGCGGTTTCTATGTAGTGAAAAAATTGCCGGTCGCAGTCGTCAGCGAGGGTAAACCGCTCGTCGTTTTCAACATGCACTGCCATTAGCTCCCGCCAAAGCTGGAGGAGATCATTGAAGTCGGTATCAGCGGCATCACGGATCCGAAGGCCTGGGCGGGCATCACCGGGACAGCCTTTAGCCGCATACACGCTTAGGAGCGCTAGCATGGTCGATGGATGTCTCTCAAGCTGGTCCTCAATCTATAAAGAGAGTAGCAGAAGGTGATGCGTACCACTGCTCATATACATGCTGAGGCAGATACCGCTGCACACGGAGGAAATTTCCGCTTGGCGCTTGCGTTGGTGACGGAAATTCTTCGCCTGACTCCGTCCGATCACCGAGCACGACTGAAGGTGGGATTGTGTTTAGCGGCCTTAGGGCGCTCCCGTGAAGGGGCGTCGGTAGTTCTTCTGGTTGCGCGTGGTCTTAGTCAGCGTGGATATGTACTGGCGGCGGTCGGTGCGTGTAGGGATGCACTGCACCTGGAACCGACGCACCCTGGTGTGCAACCGATTCTTGAGAATCTGTACGACGTATTTGGTGGTTATGAAGGACGGTGCGTAGCGAAGGTCCCACCCTCCGTAAAGCCCACTCCGGTTGAAGAGGAGGAGGGCCAAATACGGCCCGATGCCCCGGACCTTATTGAACGAGCGCGAGCGATCGCGATGGCTGACCCTGAGCCTGGCCAGGTTTCCAGGGAGCGATTCCAAGAGTCAGTGCCCTTTTTTTCGGATCTGGGCCGCGAGGCCTTCCTGGCGGTGGTTCACCGAATGAAATTTCATAAACAGCAGGCACGCACGTTTGTTGTGCGCCAAGGAGATCCAGGTACCTCTCTATTCATTATTGTCTCGGGCCAAGTCGAAGTGTCCATAAAGGGGGACTCTGGCAGGTCTCTAGTGCTCACCACCCTTGGCCCAGGGGAGCTTTTTGGGGAAATGTCTCTCCTCACCGAACGTGTTCGGGTGGCATCTGTTCAAACGCTCATACCGGTAGAGCTTTTTGAGATCGATCGAACCGTCTTAGAGGCGGTCGCACGTCGTCATCCCTCCGTGCTTGAGGATATCGTGCGCTTTGCAAAAAAGCGCATGATCAAGAATCTCATGGGCTCCTCTTCTGTATTTAGGGCTCTTGAGGATCAAGAACGACTCGACGTCATTCGGGCCTTTGAGACCCTTATAACCAAGGCTAACGAAGTGGTTATTGAGTACGCTGATGTGCCCAAAGGGTTATACCTAATACTCGAGGGGGAGCTCAAGGTCTCCATCCCGAACGAAAGTGGTGAGGACGTGATTCTTGGCTATTTGAGTCCGGGGAAGGTGGCGGGAGAGATCGCCTTGCTTGATGATTCTAATACGACGGCCCGGGTCACGGCAGTGAAACAGTCTGTGCTCATGTATTTACCTAAAACGCGGTTTTTTGAGATTGTTGCCCAATATCCTCGTTTTCAAGAGTACTTGGGAGAAATGTCCGTTGATCGCCTCGCAGCTCTCGAAGGCGCAGAGGCCACGGGGAACGTTGTCGACCCAGATGAGATGGTGCTCATATAACAATTGTGGAAGACGAAACGGGTGCTAAACGCCAAGAGTCAAATCAAGACAACCATCCAACCAGGCATAACGCACCACCAGGTGTGATTGAAGCGTCCTCACCCATGCGGTCGCCTGAGGGTTATCCGCAGACCTATGGGTCGCACGGATATCGGTCTATCCTGCCAGTACAAGAGTCCCGCAATGTTGGGATGGCGTACTTGCTGCTGGTGCTACCTATGTTCTGTATGATCGCTGGCCTGCATCGTTTTTATCTCAACCGGCCGGTCTCAGGACTCCTGTATCTGCTTACTTTCGGGCTATTTGGCATGGGCACGATTGTAGACCTGTTTTTGCTGCCGAAGATGGTGGAAGAAGAAAACATGCGCATTGGTGACATTAACCGATGGCGCTCGCTCGCTGGGTCGACTGCCCAGCATGGATCAGTGCCCACCATGTCGGTTGAAGCGTCGTCGGAGCAGGCGATTTTGCGACTGGCGCGGGATAACCAAGGCCGGGTCACGGTCACCATGGTAGCGTTGGAAACCGGCCTCTCTCTTCGTCGAGCTAAACTTCAACTCGAAAGGTTGTGTAAAGATGGGTATGCCGAGCGAGACGTAACCATGGAGGGTGCTACCTTGTATGTGTTTCAAGGGCTCATATCGAACCAACCGTTTGATATTGATTCGATTTGATATTTGGTGGGTAACTAGCTGTCTAGTAATTGTGTTCCAGATGACAGCCTCATCGCGTTTGAGCTGGATCTATCAACGTCGCATAACTAACTATTCGATTTGCCCGCCCCGTTTGTGAACCACTGCTTCAAAGCCGTTTTCATCGATGATATCTGTGCCGAGCTTCCGTGCCTTCTGGGCTTTGCTGGAAGTGCTGGTTGCGTCTGCGAGCACCAAGTAGGTCAGGCCCTTTTTGACTCCGGAGGTTACGGTGCCCCCGTTGGATTCTACAATCTGGACGAGGTGTTTCCGTGGGCGTTGATGAGAACCGCTGAAACAGAACGAGAGGCCGGCGAGAGGGCCGCTGGCTTCCGGCCGTGTTGGTGTTACGCCAACCTCCTCGAGGTGTTTGATTTCTTCTGCGCGCTCGCGAAGACCCTGGAGAATTTTTTCCGCTTTGATGGTGCCTAAGCCGTCAATTTCAGAGAGTTGTTCGGTGGTGGCAGCCAAGACTTCCGGGACGCTGGAAAAGCCAGCCTGGACCAAGAGTTTGGCGGTTTCTTTGGATACGGCAGGGATACCGAGAGCGGCTACGAAGACGGGGAACGGAATCGATTTTTTAGCTTGGAGCGGCTCGAGAAGTTTACGTGCGGAGTCTTCTCCGAACCCATGAAGGGAGATGATATCCTCGACTCGAAGTCGGTATAGATCGGCCACCTCCGTCACTAATTCCTCTTCGAAAAACCGCTCTAGCGTTTTTTCACCCCATTCGAGAAGACCGAGTTGCTTGAGCCAGGTTTTGACTCGGCCTTGGCGTCGTGCAGGACAATGGGGGTAGAGGCAGACCACGTATTCGCCGTCAAGGGTGACCGGCTCCCCACATGCGCTACACTCGGTGGGGGCTTCTTCACGTCCACCGCCGGGGACAACCACCTGCTCAACGTACGGAATGACATCATTGCGTCGAGAGACTAGGACTTGGTCACCTACGGCGATACCTAGTTCGCGAATTCGACCCAAGTTGTGAAGTGAGGCTTGTTTGACCTCCGCGCCGGCGAGGATAACCGGATCCACGCGGGCGACTGGGGTGATACGACCAGTATCTCCGGTGTTCCACTCGATCGCTCTAACAACGGAGACTTCCATCTCGTTACTGAATTTGAAGGCCACGGCCGCTCTCGGCCGGTGGTTGAGTTCCCCAAGAAGATCAAAAGTTTGAAGCTGCTCCGCTCTGATCACTAAGCCGTCAATTTCATAGTCGAGAGCAGCCCGAGCACCATCTGCGTATTTTTGATAGATCTGAAGGATATCGTTGATGGTTCCGGTTCCTGTGAATGGTGTCGAAAATCCTTGGTCTTTAAGCCACTGATGTTTGTCTGATTCGGTGGTTAGGTCGGGGGCCCCTTCAACGTCATAAAACAGAATGCTCAGGCATGTTACCGCGTGAGATAGCTCTTGTAGTTTGGTTCTAGCTATACCAGATGCAGTATTACGAAGGCTTTTGACTTTTTCAAACTTGGGGTCGGCGCTCTTTTTGAGTGTTTCATACCGTCCAACGTCGGACTTTCGAAGAATGATTTCGCCTCGGACTGATACGCGAGCGGGGTAGGGAATCGAAGAGGGAACATCCTGCATATGGGCTACATTGGGGGTGATTTGTTCCCCGAAGGTGCCGTCACCACGGGTGATGGCGGCTTCCATTTTTCCTTGGTCGTAGAGGACCTCGATAGAAATGCCGTCGAGTTTTTCGGCGATCGATAATGCATCGGAGACCGGGGGTAGTCCGCCGTTGTCAGCCATTACGTCGCAGCGTTTGGCCCAGTCTCTGAGTTCGGTTTCACTGTTTACCTTGTTCAGCGAGCCCATAGGAATTTCATGGGCGACTTTAGTCCACTCTTGCCCTCTAGCCGGAATGAGGCCCTGAAGTGCCGGATGCTTAGGGGCTGAACGCTGCACTTTGAGGTAATGTTGCTGATAGGTTTTTGGATCCGCTGGATCTCCCTCAAAAGCTCGCTGAGTTGCATTCAACAACCAGGTGGTGTGTGCGGTGAGCTCCTTCGATGTCAGAGGATGGCTCTGCTCGTCGCTAGCTGGTTGGTTGGGGGGCGCTGCGCCGACTTCCGCGAAGACCGGATGGTTAGGCGCCAGTTTACGCAGTTGATTTTCAAGAGCGTCGAAGCTCTCGTCGGAGAGCTCTGGAGTTTCGTTGTAGTACAGTCTTCGGTGGTGGCGAATGTTTTCGGCAAGAGCATCCACTTTGGCCGAGAAAGACTGTTTGGGGGGTGAATGCGACACGGTGGCCAAGCATATCAGCTAGAGTGCTGACCCAAAAAGAGCCCAGATCTTTCGCTAGCACGGTTGTTGTCGTAGGCCGCACGGACCGCTCATTTTGGGCTATTGGTGGTCTCGGCACAATCTGTTGCGGGGCTCTTGTTGACCCCCAGTGGGAGCGACCACAAGGTGGAGCCCATGAAGCCGAAGCTTCGCACCGTCAGAGTATCGCCGGTGCTACCGCCCACTTTAGAACCACTTCGAAGCTTGGGTTATAATCTATACTGGGACTGGGTTCCCGAAATTGTGCAATTATTTCAGCGTATTGACCCCGAACTATGGGAGCGCTCTGGAGAGAATCCAGTGTACATTCTTGGCCAGGTAAGCCAAGAACGCCTCCGGGAATTGTCCGCGGATTTGGGTTTTCTTTCTCATATGGGGAGAGCCAAAGAGCTGCTAGATAGATATATCAACTCGGCTCGGTGGTTTCAGAACGAAAGGGGGGAGCATGCTGATATTCGTGTGGCCTACTTTTCAGCAGAATTTGGTCTGACTGGGTGTCTGCCTATTTATTCCGGAGGGTTGGGGGTGTTGGCCGGTGATCATTTGAAGAGCGCAAGTGATCTTGGTATCCCGTTGGTTGGGGTTGGGCTTCTCTATCAAGAAGGGTACTTTCGGCAATATCTCAATGCTGATGGTTGGCAGATGGAAAGTTATCCACCCAACGATTTTTATACTATCCCCCTGTCGCTGGTTCGCGGCGAAGATGGTTCAGTCATGCGGGTCAGCGTAGAATTTCCGCAGCGAGACGTATACGCGCAAGTATGGCGGGTGGACGTAGGCAGAGTGCCGCTATTTTTGCTAGATACCAATGTCAGTGAGAATAACGAAACCGACCGCTTGATTACCAGGGCACTTTATAGCGGGGGGGGGGAGCTGCGCATTCAACAACTCATGGTACTGGGGATTGGTGGGTATCGGGCGTTACTGAAAATGAACCTCGAGCCTACGGTATGTCACATGAATGAAGGACATGCAGGATTTTTGGGTGTGGAGCGTGCCCGGCATATCATGAACCAAAAGCACCTCAGTTACGAACTTGCTCGTGACATTGGTGAAGATGGCAATATTTTCACTACCCACACTCCGGTGCCTGCTGGCTTTGATGTTTTTAGCCGAGAGCTCGTCGAGCGTCACTTGAGTGCGTACATAGCCACCGTGGGTCTGGACATCGAGACGTTTATGGATCTCGGTCGCCAGCGGCGGGGAGATACATCAGAACCGTTCAATATGGCGGTGCTGGCGATCCGGCATGCGATTCGTCGCAATGGGGTGTCGGAGCTGCATGGCAAAGTGAGTAGGCAGCTTGTGCAGGACGGGGGAGGATGGAGAGCATGGCCACAAGATGAGGTGCCTATCGAGTCGGTGACCAATGGTATTCATACCCTAACCTATATAGGACCAGTGATAGCAAAATTGCTTGACCGATATTTAGCTCCTGATTGGCGGGATGCAGTAGCCCATCGCTCAACTTGGGCCCCTATCCAGCGCATCCCCGACGAAGAGCTATGGAGGGCACATGCAGATCAGCGTCAGCAGTTGGTAACCTACGTACGCAAGCGAATGCGTTGGCAAATGGAGCGGCGAGGGACAGCGCGCCGAGAGCTTAAACTAGCCGATTTTGCGTTGAATCCAGACGCCCTCACGATTGGTTTTGCCCGGCGTTTTGCTACTTACAAACGAGCAACATTGTTGTTTTCTGACCCAGAGCGGCTTCGAAACATGCTCAGTTCTCAGGATCGACCGGTCCAGTTTATTTTTGCTGGAAAAGCCCATCCAGCAGACCAACCGGCTAAAGAATATATCAAGCGTATTGTCTCTACGCTGAAAGATCCTGCTTTTAGTTCACGTATTATTTTTTTGGAGGACTACGAAATTCCGGTGGCAAAGCAGCTAGTTCGGGGGGTTGATGTGTGGCTTAACAATCCTCAACGGCCGCGGGAAGCCAGTGGTACCTCCGGGATGAAAGTTGGACCGAACGGTGGGCTCAACTGCTCCATTCTCGATGGTTGGTGGGCGGAAGGGTATGACCCGGATCTCGGGTGGGCCATCGGTATGGGGGAGGCATGGGACGAAGGTCGGGATGCGATAGAGGCGAGCGCACTATATGATGTGCTAGAGACTCAGGTGGTGCCACTGTTCTACGAACGAGATAGGCGTGGTATCCCGGTAGGCTGGGTGCGGATGATGAAAGCGGCCATGCAAAGCTTGATCGATCGGTTTTCGACGGATCGTATGGTTCAGGAGTACACGGATGCTTTCTATATTCCGGTGGCGACTCGTTATCGCCGGGTAATGAATGGGGATAGTTTATTCACCGACGAGATCGTTCGCTGGAAAACTCGTATCCGCGATTGTTGGCATGGTGTGGAAGTCATTGATGTTGAAGCGGATGATACCGAGGCCCGGATCGGGGAACCATTTAGGGTGGTGGCACGGGTTCGTTTTGGGGGGCTTACACCAGAAGATGTGTCTGTTCAGCTTTATTGGGGGGCCTTGGACGCTAAAGAGGAGCTTCATGATCCGGTGAGCTTTGATATGGCCCATGACGACGAAACAGAGGGTGTTCATTCTTATGTCCAAAACCTGCCTTTTGAGAGAAGTGGCCGTTTTGGATACACGGTTCGAGTGGTTCCACGGCACTCGGAGGTACTGGTACCCAATGAGCTGTCTAAAATTCGTTGGGCTCTATAAGAGCTGGGCCCACAGAATATGCACTATCCATGAGGTTTAGGCGTCGTACAGCATAATTTGATTCATAAATTGTCGCTAGCTGTCACCTAACGTGGCGGAGTTGTGGAGAACAAGGTACGGTCTGGACCTCAAACAGTGCTACTCGTTCTTTCTCTTCTTGTGGTTCTCCTCACGTCGTTCTTCTGCTCGTTGTCGGAAGCATCCCTCCTTAGTGTCAGTCGGGTTCGCATTCATAAACGAGCCGAAACGAGTCGTTCCGCGCAGATCGTGGCGCGAATGAAGGAGCGTCTCGATCGTCCCATTGCCGCCATCTTGATTGTTAATACCGTCGCGAACACCGGAGGTGCTGCTCTTGCCGGACGGGAATACGAACGAATTTTTGGTGGGGCAAATATGGGTCTGTTTACCGTCTTGCTTACTCTTGCGGTACTGGTGGTGTCCGAGCTGCTCCCCAAGAGTATCGGGGTGCAGCATGCCCTTCGAACTTCGCTTCTTGTGGCCCGCCCGATGCAACTCTTAGTGGCGGTTACGCGTCCTTTTACGTGGTTGGTCGAGCTTGGCGCGCGATATCTTTCTGGTGGAAAACGTCCGCAGCCGGTGACTTTTTCCCTGGAAGATCTGCGAACTATGGCTCGCTTAGCGTGGACGTCCAAAGCATTGGGTCGCAGTGAACATATGATCATTCACGCGGCCTCACTTCTGCCAAATCTATCCGTTCGCCATATTATGATTCATCGGGAAGATATTGTCTTCCTGTCGCTTAATGACAGCGATGAAGCCAATCTTATTAAAGCCCGTCGGTCGATGCACTCGAGGCTGGTTCTTGTCCGAGATACACTCGATAGTGTCGTTGGCATTGTACCTATCAAAGAACTTCTTTGGCGGCTTGCTGAGGACCGGGACGAGTTGGACTTCAAGCGAGTGATTGTTGAATCTGTCCGAGAAGCAGTGTTCGTAAACGCGAACATTGAAGTAACTTCTCTCCTCCAGGTCTTCTCTGAAGAACACGCGCATTTAGCGCTGGTCAGGGAACCGAGCGCGGATGAGCCGGATCGAGTCGTGGGCATCGTGACGTTGGAAGATGTGGTCGAAGAGCTTATCGGAGAGATAGACGATGAGTACGACCCGAGTCCCACCAAGTCGGAGCGTCTGGGCTTGTCGACTTGGCGGTTTGGGGGGGGGACACCTTGGTCTGAGGCCGCTCGACGACTAACTCTGGACGAAAATGAACATCTTCCTAGCGAGGAGGAGCGTGACCTGGATGGCCGCTACGATATGAACGATCTGGCCGCTGACAAACTGGTGGGACGCCTTCGAACCGGTGGGGTCTTTATCATCGGTCGGTGGCGGTTCAAGGTGCTCCGTATGCGCCGGGGTAAGGTCTTACAAATGGAAGTTCGAATGATCGGTGCGACGCCCAACTCGATCCCGCCGGAATCTATGACCGCGGGAGAGGTCGTGACCGAATCGCTCACCGGCGTTGAGAGAACGGTACTGTAGAAAATAGTCATAACTATGAGCTGGAAACGAGCACGGTTTAAAGGGCAAGACGTATGGGTACAGGTCACTGCTGATGGTGAGCTGGTGCGTGAGGCGGGGAGAGTCCCCATTCGTTACCAAGCCAAGGTGGGCGCCAAGGTCTATCGGGCTGCCGAAGGGCGGGTGGAGCTGGTTGCGGATGCTGAACCCGAGGCGCTTGATGAAGGGGTACCAGCGGAAGATGCCCGGTTGGGTTCGTCACAACAGGTGGGTACGCCCGGTGGTTATGGCAAGGCAGGTTCCAGGACGGAAAGCCAAGCTGCTATGGCGGTAGAAGCCGCTCAAGAACTCGTGTCTCGTACCGAGGGTAAGGGTATTATCTGCTTCACAGACGGTGCCTGTAAAGGCAACCCAGGGGTCGCGGGGGCGGGGGCGGTAGTGATGCTGCCCAACGGTGAGCGTGGGGAAGCTAGCCGAAGCCTGGGACGAGCGACAAATAATATCGCTGAACTGACTGGTATTGCTCTTGCTATGCAACTTTTGGACCAGCACGACGTGAATCGAGACGCACCCGGTATTGTTCTTACTGACTCCGCGTATGTGCATGGAGTGCTGGCTCGTGGATGGAAGGCTAAAGCCAATCAAGCTCTGGTGGCGGACCTCAAGACGAGTCTGAGTGAGCGTCCCAGGCTTACTCTGCATTGGATTGCAGGACATGTGGGTATCGAAGGTAATGAGCGGGCGGATGCACTCGCAAACCAAGGTGTGACTGGCCTTTCCATCACGTCCTGGTCCTGATCGGTGGTGAGAGGGTTAGGGTAGGGTGGTTGTTGCCCTATTGGTGGGGTTAAGATTGGAAAGCACCTGCCTCATCCAATCGGTGAGGTTGGTTTCCGCTTCATCGCAGCCTTTCGCTGAGGCCCCAGCAAAGTGGATGTGCCCTCCTTTTTGTGGACGGACCTGAGCGGTATCAACAATATGTCCTTTGTCGGTGTCGAATAGCGCAGCTCGGGCTGAGCACCTAGCAAACACGAATCCATCTTCTTCCCCGGCGAGCTCTGAGTTGTAGGTCACGGCAAGGAGGTATCGCGCGTCACGTAGGGTGGGACGGACCGAGGATGAGCTAGTTTTGGTCAGCTTCTGGACAAGGAGGGGGGTAACGGGTGTGGGGGTAACCTCGAGCCCCTGGCTGACCACCTGCTCGCGTACGTGCCCAATACGATGCCGAGGACAAAGTACGGAGGAGCGTTTCTCGGTGCACGCTAATCCCACCGCAACCACGCCCTGACGAGCCCCTTCTATGGCTATGATACGGGTTTCTAAGCTGTTGAGGGCATCATTTAGCAGACCAGTATGAGTAATTTTTTTGTGGGAGAGGGCTATTTCTGTACGCAGACTACTTATCAACGTTGCCGCCTCATCCAGTTTCGCTTTGGCTTCGGGCAGACGGTGGGCAGCCAGATGGCTTTGGGCCTGGAGGTAGACTTCAAGTCCCCGTCGGGCCCGTGCTTGTTGGCGCCGTAGAACAGCTCTGTACTGTTGCTGGGGCCAGCGAATCATAGCGAACCCGTCGAAGTCTTCGTTGAGTCCGCGGCGGACCATTGCTTGCTCGACCAATGCCTCGCGGATGGTGAGTTCTTCACCTGCGATGTCCACGGTCAGACTGACCATCTGATTATATTTACCGTTTCGCTCACTTTCTGCGGATTGAAAGTGGGTTTGTATGACCGCTCCACAGTACTGGCTCAGTGCTGATAATGCCTTTTGGATGGCAAACTCTCGGGCGGTGGATTCATCGGGTTGATTTGTCGAATCACCAATAAAATAGAGATATTGTGCCGTGTGCTTCGGAGGCTGCTGATACCAAAGGGGCGCCGGTTGTCGCCGGGATGCTGTGCTACAGCTGGTGAGGATCACCATGAGGGTGCACACCATTCGATGAAACATGCCCCGAGACTACCAGTACCGCAGATGGCTTCAACGTCCGAAGTCGCGCGAGGACTGCTATCCTCAGTGCATGCGACGTACATCTATTTGTGGCCTCGTATTAACGATAGTGATGTTTGGGCTCCTGGGAGCGGCAAAACCTCGAACGGATCGTCCACTCCGAAGGATCGACCGTATGTGGTTGGCGGGTGCACCAGCATTGGATAGTGGGCCTAAGGCAGGTATCTACGTGTGGCTCGAGAAGAAGAGTTTTCACTTTGGCGTAGCGCCCAACCCAAAGAAGCCGAAGAGGGTATACCAGTGGACCGTTAGCTCCTCCGAAATGGTGCGACTCGTACCAGGGGGGGACTGTAAGGTCGCAGCTCGCAGTGCGCGAGGGTTGGTTTTGGCGGCAATGCCGGCAGCAGGTATCGCCCAATGTGTGGTCAAGACCAAAGGGGAGATCAAAATATCTCGGGCCAAAGCAGGTGCCCGGATAACGAATGTGTATGTAGGACCTTCAGCGATGCAAGCTGCGGCGTCGGTGCGGATTGGCAGGTACTAGGCGCATTCGTCTCTTTCTGAGAAGAGGACGGGGATGGTCCTTCGAATTTCAGCAGTCCTGCTCTTCAGCTATGTGTGTGTGGGAGGAGCATCTTCGGCGTGTGCGGAAGATGAAGTTCGGATTGAATTGGTACACAAGCCAACGGTGGAGGTCCGCGGCCATGAACTGTTGGTGAATGATGGTGAGCAGGGCACGCAATTACTTGAGGCAAAAGGCCTTGGGGTGGCCAACATATCTCGGACCAACCAGGGATGGATCATTCGGCCGAACTCACCATCGGGCCATCCCCCGGTCACGTTGTCCACCGGTTGGCTCTTGGTTGAGGCCCAATCTCCTTTAGAGGTTGCCGGTCGATCCTACTATGGGCATTTGGAGATCAGACCGTCGGCCGAAGGTGGTCTATATGTGGTCAACCGACTTCCCCTTGAGACCTACTTGTTGGGAGTTTTGGGGTCGGAAATGTCACCTGGATGGCCGCTGGAAGCCCTTCGAGCCCAGGCGGTGGCCTCCCGCACCTATGCGTTGCAGCGGATCAAGGAAGCGCGGTCAGCTGGTCACCTCACTGATCTCAAAGCGACTGTATTGTCTCAGGTGTATAATGGTGCTGATGATATTAGTAATCAGGTCAAGCGGGCGGTCATAGGCACTCGGGGTGAGGTGTTGGTTTACGACCGTCAACTAGCGGAGGCCTTGTTTCACTCCACTTGCGGTGGGCGCACCGCTTCGTCCCTGACATTGTTTGGTGGCGAGCGTTCTTATCTAGTCGAGCGCTCGTGTTCATGGTGCAGAGATTCGCCATACTACCGGTGGAAGACTTCAATCAGTCTTGAGCGTTTACATGCCGCCCTTCAATCCTCGGGGCGAGTACAGGGCGGCCTGAATAAGATCAACTATCGGCGGGGGGATGATTGGGTGCAGGTGGGAGAGCATCAGGGTATGACGAAGATATCACTCAAAGTGTTTCGAAAACATCTGTCATGGAAATTTATACCGTCGGATGTGTTTCGGGCAGACACACGTGGTTCAACGGTATATTTTGAGGGACAAGGATTTGGCCACCGAGTAGGTATGTGCCAGTGGGGAGCGCGAGGTATGGCACAATCCGGTCGGACATATACAACTATATTGGAACACTACTATCCGGGCACGTACGTTCAGAGAATCTACTAGGTTGTGTTTTTAGAGCTAGCAGCCGGTTGATTTAGCCCAGTGTGTAGCTATCGAGCCCGGCTTTTCGTGAAACGCTCTGACGACGAGGCGAGCGTACCTGGCGGTACGCGACCGAGGAGAGACTTTTCGTGGTCAGGACGTTTAACGGAAAGACCGGCCGATAGATGTGTGCAGGGCTAGATCAACAGGCTGCTAGGTGCTTTGTAATAGTTCTACACTTACGCTAAGACATTATCGAGGAATCGGTAGGTTTGGCTTAGTGAGCGTGTCTTTAGCCTCCGGCTGTGGAGCTGAC
>JAHQVK010000209.1 GCA_019634385.1 Myxococcales bacterium
AATCGTCCCATTCAGCTCGCCGCCACCGCCATGCGGTTTGATCAGCAGTCATTCGATGCTACTCAGCTCGTCACTTGGACTTCATCCGACGAAACGATCGTCACTGTCTCCAACGGAGAAAACAAAGGGTTTCTATCCCCGGGATTATTAGCCGGCGTAGCCACTATCACCGCCTCTTTAGGTAATGTCATAGCCACCACCAATATTACTCATGAGACACCCTCCCGTGGATTCAGCTCATACCGGATACATTTCGATGCCGTCCACGGCAATCTAGGATACTCCGCTATTACCGGTATTGACTTGGTCGTCAATAACGAAGTCCTCGAGAATTTGATGGAAAGCGATGATTCCGGAACTATTGGTCCATATACTGCCACCGTCGCTAGTTCATCAGATACTAACTCATACCATGCCTTTGATGCCTCTTTGAGTTCCACCTGGTTCAGCGATGTTAATACTTTTGTCACCGAGGAGCCCTACACCACCAATGGAGAGCCTGTATACTTGGAGATCAACTTCGAACAAGCACTACCGGTTGAGGGAATTAGAATCCACCGCACACAAGGCATCAATCCTGCGTCTTACAAAGCCCAATTTCCTCGTCAAATCCGCGTTCAGGGGTCATTGGACGGCGTTGAGTTCTCTGACATCAACGATGCGAATATCACACTCGAGAATTGGAATGGCGAAGTCGCCGAGCTCAATTGGTCTGTTCCATAGCCATCCTACCCTAAACAAACTACGCGAAATCAAAAAACCAATTTTTCGCAAACCTTCAAGCGGAGAGGCTTTCGCAGAGTTTCTTAGCTCAGTTCGATGATTTCTTCCCATATCCCTATGTTGCGCCGCCCAGTTGAATCGGCAGCTGCGCGGTGCATTACTGTGGTATTGAAGGGCATAGCAATCTGTCCGTAGCGGTCCACTGCGATCAAGCCCCCCGCACCAGCAGGGAGCTCCACCATCGCTGCACTGACCGCGTCAGCCAGCGACTGAGCACCAAATCGAATCCTCGCTGCTACCTGATATGCCATCACTTGCTCGATGAACCGTTCGCCAGTGCCGGTACAGGAGACGGCAACACTCCGGTCATCAGCGTATGTTCCAGCCCCGATTATCGGGCTATCACCCACTCGCCCGTACCGCTTGTAGATCGTACCCCCGGTTGAAGTACCGGCACCAAGATGACCGTTTTTGTCTCGAACAACTACACCCACCGTCCCATGCTCTTCGCCAGCGTCTTTATGGACCACTTCTCCAGCATCTTCATGGGCTAGTTCCCAAGCCTTCCTCTGGTATTCAGTCGTAAAAAAACTGTTTTCGACCCGGTCAACCTTGACCGTAGATCCAAATACTTCAGCCCCTTCTCCGGACAAAAACACGTGGCTCGATTCGGTCATCACCTTTCGTGCCAGTGCGATCGGATGCCGCACCGTCGTTAGGCCAGACACCGCACCACACGCTAAGTTCCGGCCGTCCATGATGGATGCATCCAGCTCATGGACACCGTCCGCGGTTAACACGGCACCACGACCAGCATTGAACACCGGGTCATCCTCCAACACTCGAACCACCGCCTCAACAACATCAAGTCCATCGTCGCCTCGCTCAAGCATCGACACTCCGAGGGCAAGCGCCGTGCTGAGACCCACCTCGTAGGCATGTTTCTCCGCCAACTCGATATCGCGCGATAAAGTTCCGGCTCCACCATGAAGGGCTATTGCCCAAGTAATCGGGGTTGCTTCCCTGCCAGGCACATAGAACTCGATAGATGAAGGGTAGCGCGACATCAATACAGCGTTGTAAGCAGCCAAACATAGGCATTCGTGAGTCCACCGATCATTCACAGACAATGACTTGTAGTATTCATGAATGATGACAGCCTATTAAGCATTCACACGAGGCATAGAGAGACCCCTTGAGCATGCCTATATCTCAAATCGAGAACACAAAGACATCCCCACTCAGCCAGCCCTTGTATCAGATTGGGAACGCATCACCCTCATGCTTTCACAAGGCGTGTCTCTACCTCCAGGGACGAACCTTCACACCCGCGGGATACGGTCATCTCCACAGCCAGAGATTAAAGACACGCCCTAGCTAGCTAGCTAGCAGCCTATTGATTTGGCCATGTGTGTGTAGCTATCGAGCCAGGCTTTTCGTGAAACGCTCTGACGACGAGGCGAGCGTACCTGGCGGTACGTGACCGAGGAGAGACTTCTTGTGGTCAGGACGTTTCACGGAAAGACCGGCCGATAGATGCGTGCAGGGCTAGATCAACCGGCTGCTAGGTCTATTGGGTTCAAGATCACCCGGTGATCAGAACTCATTTTTTGGACGCTTTAGGTATAAGATCGTTTCAAGACCATCCTCACTCACTGTGAAGAATCCTCCATGTTGAAAAGGACCTATGCCCCACATGGCGTCGAGATCGCGATGCGTACTCGAATCCTCATGACGAAGAATAACGCGACATTGCGTCGTTCGGCACTCAGCATAATCAATCTCAGTAGTTGTTGACAGCTCAGCGGATATAACATCAAGTACCCTGTGTTCGTAATCCAGCGCCCAGGAAACATCCCTGGACTCCTTCTCATAAGCATCAGCGTACAAACGCTTCACCTGTTCAACTTCTGATAGTTCAAGCCCTTGGATAGATGGAAGCGAAACTTCTTCTTCTGAACGGCTCGAGCTCAAAAATCTGTCTTGAGATACCCGCTTACTGCCGCGGCACAACCCTCTAATATCTTCTAATTCCGCCCGTATCGCAGCTAGTTCCTTGGTTTGCTCACGGCGGAGCTCGGCGATCATTCGCCCATAGTCTTCGTCTATTTGAGTAACAGCTTTAACTCGTCTGGTGGCCGGCATCACGTCAGCGGGATAAGTATGCCCTACGCTCGAGCCTCGTCGCGCTCGCATCACCGACTGAGCCTTGGCTCCCTTCAGAGCATCGCAGTGTCGCTGGTACATCAATCCCAAAAGACTGATCACAACTCCACAAAAAAATAACCAATCCAGGCGTACCTGACGCATTCGAAACCTTGCTGCCAAAATTAGTCTACCACGCCAACTCTGTAGTGCATCAGACCAGAAATGTTTCCAGATATTGGATCACGAGGCGGTAAAAAGCACACGAGCACCGCCGCCCCCTCGGAAGTGGGCGCTCTGATCGCATCGAAGCCAAGGCTAAAGTAGAGATCCTGACCCTTTGTGAATTTCACTGGAGCCAGTTCGCATGTCTCACCTAGTATATCACAGGCCTTGAGCCTACAAGTTATACCTTCACTACCGTGGCCATCATGAACATAAACTCTTACTGGCCCTATAGAAGCATCCCCAAATCTAACCAACGGGCAAGTCAGTACTACACGATGTTCAGAGTGATGGTTCCACACGCTACCGTTCTCTCTGTATTCCGCAGAAACGACACCTGGCAATTTTTCCCTAGTAACATCAACACACTCGGATCCTGCGTACCTGACCGGGGTCGCTAACGCCGTGGACTGAGTACTGAACGTTGCGAACGTCAATAGTACACCGAATATAGTTCTTGACTTTTTAGATTCCCGCATATTCACTCTACTACCCTTTCAGTTCTGGTCTTACAGTCCTGATTTTCTATAGCGAATCCGAACTTCATAAAGGATCCGAACCTTACCATAATCACGCCTTCAACCTTAGTTAGAGCAGTCCTGTACTAATGCCGTGCCAGCTAACATAAAATATTTCAACTGCCTTTTGCTGCTCAGTAAGCAACGGCAAAAAGTGATCGGTATCAATGCTTGAAGAAAGCTTCCACGGAGCAGAGTTAGACTATTAATTATGGAAGTATAAGTGAACAATTCTCTTCTCTATCGCTACTTTCAAACAAAGACCAAAGGTCTGCATATATGATTACTGCCAGGTCCTTTTTCGCTTACTTATCTTTGCGCACCTAATACGACCCTCAGATTCATGATGTTTTATGTAGCATAGTCTATAGATTCTAGAATAGACACATTGTACGCCTAAACATTAGCAGTTGTAAGTTTTCCCTCTAAAAAGAGCAGCATACCGCTTAAATACTTGTCATTACTCGTGACTAGGACGTTTCAGTGGACTCGGATAAGGTCTCTGCCTGGTTCCTAAATCCTCCAGTGACTGACCATCGCTCCGCGGGTTCTCAGTCTGCGAGAAAGCGTGCTCAGTATCGGCGTGGAACTATCACGAAGTACCTCTTATGACCAATGTACGGAATCGAAGATAGCTTAGTCATAAGCTCGCTGACGGAGAGAACACCAAATTGTGCGTATATTTGACTTCGCATAACTATTACGAAGCACCTGGTATGACTGAGTGTTCGGACGCGACAAGAGGCTATACACGCTCGGCTAACGGAGAGACCGCCGATGAGTGGGCGGCCCGCAAGATCACCAGACATTCAGGTACAGAAGGCATTAATCATAGACCTTATCCTACAGCAAAGACACGCCATAGCTACGGCTAGCCTCTCAAGTAAAGTATTCAGGCATTCCTGAACGTTCATAACAGTTCTGCGCCAAGGTTGAAGACAAGCTAAACTGCTGTCTTAGCGTATACAGCATAAATCACTTGGGTTGAACCCAAGTTCCGGCCTCTACGCGGGGCAAGGCCCCGCTGCGCGCCCCCTTGTTGATTCTTTAGCAGCCTATTGATTTGGCCTTGTGTTTAGCTATCGAGCCCGGCTTTTCGTGAAACGCTCTGACAACGAGGCGAGCGTACCAGGCGGTACGTGACCGAGCAGAGACTTCTAGCAGACCATCGGAAAAGTGAGTTAAGCGCTTCGCGGGTCCTTTTTCCGGGGAACGTCTGGACCGGCTTAGCCTTTCATCGGTTGCATACGCCCGGTATGCGCCCTCTTCATCCATAGCGTTCCACGGAAAAGACACTTCGCGGATCACCCATCCCACTTTTCCGATGGCCTGCTAGTGGTCAAGACGTTTCACAGAAAGACCGGACGATAGATGCGTGCGGGGCTAGATCCACCAGCTGTTAGAGAATCAATTCGAGTGGTCTTTGCTGTAAGTCATCAGCTGCTTGACCTGGGGCTTTTTAGCTTCTCGAAACCCACAGACTCAGAACACAAGCAGGCTCTGAGTAAGCCCCTCCGGATTCCTGCTACCTCTATACCCCCGAAAGGGCGGCGAAGCTACCAACCCCTCACACATGCGGAAAACAAATCAGAACGCGGTCCAGAGGTTAAAGGCACGCCAAAGGTCTTCAACGTAAATCTCACAATATAACTTACTGCTATCCTAATCACAGAGAGTGCTGGTTTAGGCCTTCAACACAAATTCTCATGATTAACTTACTGCTGTCCTAAGTCGATGTAAGAATCTTAGCATATATCTATATAGTGGGCGCATTTATCCTTGTGTCACCTCTTCTGGAATCTGAGCTCAGTACCCTGAGCAAATGAATGCTTGAATCCGTTGAAGCTGCTGCAGGATGATGCAGCCAAATAGGTCTACAATTGACCAGACGTAGGGGCCATGATGAGCAGCTCCAGCCACGCCCACTACGGACTGGTGCTCCTTCCGTTCTCCCGCAACCATGAAACCATTCGCTCAAAACTGGAGAAACCCCACCGTTGTCCGACCGCCTAGTCAGAGACGAGAGTCATTGTCTTGGGCCCTAGGCGGTGGCAACTGTACTGTAGCGATAAATGCCGGTAGTGGTAAGCCCCGGAACATCGGAACACAATTAAGATAGGAACAGCGAGTTCAGCGATTGACATAGAGTTTCAGATAATTTGAAGCGCCTTCGATCATTGACTACGCGATCATCAAAGTTATGAAAATTGTCCCTTGGTATTCAGCACTCTGCTTAATCGTTCTGGCGAACCTCATTGCCTGCACAAACGGTGAAGTTCCCCAACCGCCTCCAGAGGTCATCGCACCGGAGCCTAAGCCATCATCCTCATCACAACCGTCTGCGCGATCCTCATCACAGCCGTCTTCGCAACCATCCTCACAATCGTCTTCAGCACCCACTTCCGACAAGATCCCCCTGGCCCGAATCAAGCTTAGTTGGCTGATTGGCCTACTCAATCTCCAAGATGGCGTGCTTAGCGAGGCCGAGGTCAAGGAGCACTTTAGTGAAGCATTCTTGAAACAGATATCCACTGAGAAGCTCATATCGATGCTTCAATCGTTGGCTAAGGAACTCAAGCCATTCCACCTAGTCTCCATAAATCCCGAAAACGAAGGCGATCATCATATCCAAGCCCTCTTACGTACTTCACAAGGGCAAGCACAAGTTCTTATCCGCCTCCAAACCAAGTCCCCGCATCGTATCGAAGGCCTACGAGTCCAACCTGTGTCCCCAACAGCAACAAAGATCAGCTCTTTCGAGGACGCCGCCAAAGCTTTGGACACCATGGGAGAGACCCCAGTATTGTATGTAGCCGAGGTAAGTGACAAAACATGCACCCCAATATTTACGCATGACGCAAGTCAAGCAGTGGCGATCGGTTCAACCTTTAAACTATATGTGCTCGCTAGCTTGCTCGATCAAATCGCCGCCAGAGTCATTCGTTGGGACCAGAACCTGGAAGTGATGGACGAGCATAAGAGTCTCCCTCCGGGTACCTTTCAAGATCTTCCCCATGGTTCGAAGGTCTCGGTACTGAAGGCTACAAAAGCAATGATATCCATGAGCGACAATACGGCCGCGGATATGCTCATTCGCCAACTGGGTCGGGATATGATCGAGCAAAAGGCTCGCACCCTCGGCAATACCCGCAATCAACCACTTTTAACCACCCGTGAACTCTTTTTACTGAAGCTGGTATCGGAAAATGAGGAGGTCAAGCGCTATCTCAAAATGAGTGATTCACAGCAGCGAGCCTATCTCAACGAGCAACTTGGCAAAACACAACTACCGAGTGTGAAAGACCTTAAGCTATCCTCTTCTTGGACCACGCCCAAATATATTGATAGTATCGAATGGTTCGCAACCGCCTCCGATTTATGTCGGGTATGGGTAGATCTTCTCACTAAGGCTGATAACTCCTCCGTGACCCGCGAGATTGTCAGCACCAACCCCGGCATCACCGTCGACCCCAAAATTTGGTCATTTGTAGGCTACAAAGGAGGCTCGGAACCGGGCGCGCTCAGCCTCAGCTGGTGGTTGAAGCGAAACGATGGGCGGGTCTTTGTGGTGATCGTTGCTATCCAAGATTCTAGGCGTAGCCTGATCACGAGCCCCATTGTTGGTGTTGCCACTCAAGTACTCGGCCTCGTCGCTCAACAGTGAATGCCTACCTCCCCCAGACTAGCATTACAGCAAAGACCACTTGAATTGATTCTGTAAGAAACAACAAGGGGGCGCGCAGCGGGGCATCGCCACGCGGAGAAGCTGGAACTTGGGTTCAACTCAAGTGATTCCTGCTGTATTCCTCGGATTCTTTGCTCGCCCTCAGCGGCCATAGTGAATCCTTTCCCGATGCTCTTGTCCCCGCATGGTTACAGGTAGCCGCAATTTCGGCCATGGCTATGGATTGTTCCCTCGCCCACGAAATACTAAGCATACCCTCCAGCAGGCCATCGGAAAAGTGAGTTAGGCGCTTCGCGGGTCCTTTTTCCGTGGAACGTCTGGACCGGCTTCGCCTTTCATCGGTTGTATGCGCCCTCTTCATCCGGAGCGTTCCACGGAAAAGATACTTCGCGGATCACCCATCCCACTTTTCCGATGGCCTGCTAGCTACTTCCTCAGGGTAATCAAGAAACACTTCTACCATCATCTGCAACTGAGCCATGGCTAGATGTTCACCAAGGCAACGATGCGTCCCTCTACCGAAGACCGGCAATTTTACTATTGGTCGCTTCAGGTCAATCTGGTCAGGATTTTCAAAGACGGCCGGGTCCCGGTTCGCGCCCCCTCTCGATAACATCAACATCTGCCCCTGGCGAATCCTTTGACCACCTAACTCAAAGTCACATAAAGCAAATCGCATCAGACCGGCGGGTCCCCCAACAGCATATCTTATAATCTCAAGTAATCCCTTGTTAGCCAAAGAGCGATCGGCTTTAAGCTGCTCTAAGAGCTCAATATCTTGATAAAGTAACAAAAGTATATCTTGGGCAACAAACGCGGTCGTCTCGACTCCGGCACCCACAATGTTTAACAGCAAAAATCTAATATCATTTTCAGTCAGCGTCTGCTTGCTGTGAGCGATTTGTAACAAATAAGATACAACATCTGCCTTGGGAAATGCCATCCTCTCTTCCATTGTTCTATTTATCCAAGTCAAGAGCTTGTGGAGGGCGCTTTCCGCAAACTGTTGATCTTCTATGGACGGGTTTGGCTGTAACACACAGATAAACTTGTGGATGGTTTTTCGGTACTCTGCTTCATCATCATCTGCCTTGAGTCCTACCAGTTGGCAAATAATTCTATAAGGAACCCGCGAAGTAAACTCAGCTATTAAATCAACCGGAGACAACCGCTCAGAGACTAGTTCCATATAGGTTTCATGAACCGTATTCCGAATACGATCCCCCATTTTTACTATGGATATCGGACTAAATATATTTCTTAATAGCCGCCGCAATCGCGAGTGATGTTCATCAGAGCAACAGAAAAGCCCGTTGTCCTCATTCCAACGCAAAAGCGAGCCTTTTAAGGCCGGACGGTATTTTTCCCAGTTTCGGCCGTCTAGACTCACATATCCTGGATAGTGCAAAAGCCTCTCGATATCCTGGTAGCGGGTAACCAACCAAAATTGCTCCGGGCTAACAAAATAGACCGGATGCTCAGCACGGAGACGATGAAGGATTGGATAAGGATCTTCTGCAGCCAACATCTTATGATAGAGGCTGGAAGGCACAGATGGTTCAAATTGCATGGTCGGAATGCCGCCTAGTTGGAAGGGGTCTGGGGCATGTCTTTAACCTCCGGACCGCGTTCTGACTTGTTTCCCACATTTGTGAGGGGTCGGTGGCTTCGCCACCCTTTAGGGCCCCTCGGCCCAGTATATCCAGTACCCTCTCTCCGTGGCCGACCCCTCATAAACGCGGGATACGGCGTCATCTCCGCAGCCGGAGCTTAAAGTCACGCCCTAGCAGCCTGTTGATCTAGCCCTGCAGGCATCTATCGGCCGGTCTTTCCGTGAAACATCCTGACCACAAGAAGGCTCTCCTCGGTCGCGTACCGCCTGGTACGCTCGCCTCGTCGTCAGAACGTTTCACGAAAAGCCTGGCTCGATAGCTACACACTGGGCTAAATCAACAGGCTGCTAGCAGTGTTTAACCCATTTTTCGGTTTTTTCGTTTGAGCCGAATATGTTGAGCTAGGACATTTGGCTCGTGAACCAACCGATACTCGCAATTCTGACTCATGAGATGTTCGCGCTGATCCCGTCGATCTCTAGCGCAACCACCCAGGCACAGGGGCAGAGCTCGACAGGTTTGGCATTGTTCATCGGCAAAGTAGTCATAGTTACTCCAGAAATCGAAATGGATATTACTGGTAGATAACTGTTCACCCAGCTTGCCCACGGATAGGCTCTCCGTATCCGAATCAGCGCCACACTTATGTAGTGAACCATCTTCGTTGATCACGAATCCACGAGCACTCATAGCACTACAAGGAGACGCTGAGGGCTCCGGGAAGCCGTACAAAGCTTCACCAATCACCGGCACTCCACGCTGATTGAGCTCATCCAACCAGCGAGCTTGAAGCTCATAGAAGGATTGAGTTGAACACGCTTCGTCTGGTGACCACTTGACAGTGCTAGCATCAGTAAAATCACTCACCGGAGCTAGATAGGGATACACCCGGGCATCGGGACTAAGCCAACCTAGGTTATCAAAGATCGGCAGTAAACTTAGGCACTCATCCTGGTTTCGCTGATCAACGTTGATTCGCAACCGAATGCTAAACTGTCCGACCACCGCCTTCAAACCACGAATGGTTCGTTGAAAAGACGACCGTTTATCTTCGCGGAAATCAGCCGCACCCGATCCAACAACCTTTAGGGACCCCGCCGATTTTTTCCATGGACGGCGTTCATTATGAGATGCCTCATGACCATCAATAGTAATCTGAATGCTATCAACGCCCCAGAGCTTCAATTGATCCGCAAGTTCGGGTGTCAATAACGTCGCGTTGGAGATAACATTTGCACGATATGGGATAGAACGCTGCGCACAAAGTTCCATAAACGCTTCCGACAATCGGCCGATCGACCGGCTCGCCAGCAGCGGTTCCCCCCCGAACCAATCCACGCTCATGGAAGGTACAGGATTGGACTGCAGGTATGAGTCTACAAACCGAATGACCTCCCGTTCAGTTTGCTGAGACATCACTCCGGAATTCTTAGACACAAAACAATAACCACAGTCTAAGTTACATGCAAGGGTTGGACTTATGGTCAGGACAAAAGCCCCTTCGTCTTTGACCGCCAGACAAGACTCTTTGAGGGCTGCTAGTTCATTGAGGGTGCTATCAACGATAAAGCCACCTGTAAGCAATGCTCCGCCTAACGCAGTAATATGATTACCATCCCCCAAAACTGAAAAATCTAGAGGTTTACTATTCAAGAAAAGCGTTACCCGTCTAAATTCTTCGTTCGGTAGATCTAGACAGGCTCCGGTGACACCATTGTAAAGAGCGCCTCCGTCATCATCAATATCTACCGTTAAATTATATCTGGATGCTTGCCAAGGTTGTGTCGGTGATGAACTCATGATCTGGCCTACAATAATAAGTATAAGATAAATACTGCGTTTTTCTGGTAGATGCTACCTCGTAAAACTTGTTTCAACAAGGAAGCATCTCTACGTGATCAAGATACTTGACTATTTTGGATGTGCATCATTCGTGTTGAGATACAGTGCAATTGTCGCTTCAGCTTTTACCAATGCTGCCTCGAAAGATGTCTTATTGGACAATTTCACATCACGCTGTGGTCGGGCAATACAAGTACTGCCCCCATAGCAACGTGCGGATTCCATACCTGCTCTTGAATGACCTTCCCATCCGGCTTTAGTGATCCAATCAATTTGGAGGGGTTTGTTAGTGTGTTGAGGATCCTGCATTGGTTGACCGTACTATAGGTCGCACTTGAGAGAAAGACGCAAAGTGGATTCGAATACAATCGGTACTGGTTGTACCCCAGGCTCCCCATTGAGTTTTCTGGCCAGCTGCGACGCAAAGTGGATTCAAATACCATTGGTACAAGTTGTATCTCAGGCTCCCCATTGAGTTTTCTGGCCAGCTGCGACGCAAAGTGGATTCGAATACCATTGGTACAAGTTGTACAGCTGAAATAACTTGGGTTGAACCCAAGTTCCTGCTTCTACGCCGGACTATGCCCTGCTGCGCAACCACTTGTTGATTCTTACAGTATCAATTCAAGTGGTCTTTGCTGTATCCCAGGTTCGCCATTGAGTTTTCTGGCCAGCTACTTTAGATGACTAGGTCATGAGTAGAAGGTCGAGACTGATCGGGGCTCTCTTGCTCGGCATCGTCGGGGGGGGCCTCTTCCTATCGCATGAATGGTTCTCGGACGTAGAGTCTCATGAACAAGAACCAATTTCAGACCAAGAGGATATTTCTTCACAAGTAGTACACGAGACGCCGGAGCTGCCACCGACGCAACCCGAAAGTCCACCACCACCACCCGTGATTCTTCCAAAGGTAGTATCCAGAGCTACTTCTCTTCAAGATAAAACACTTTTCTCCGGTCGAGTGATCAACCGAAAGACCAAAGAGGGAGTGCCGGGGGTTCAATTGCAGTTTGCTCAAGGTGCATCGGTGGAAATGGCTTACACCGATACCAACGGCAACTTTGAGTTCACACCGAGGGAATCAGGCACCTATTTGCTAGCGTCGGCGGAGGCTGATGGCTTCAGTCCATTTGCCCCTCCATGGGGAACAAGTCCCATGCGATTTGTCGCTCAGCCTGGCTACGAGCTAAAGGGTATCCTGGTACAGCTGTCAGCAACAATAGATATGCTTGTAACAGTCCAGGGTGAAGATGGAGGTCCTATTGAGCAGACTAAGCTACAAGTCATTAATAACGATGGCTCCATGATGGAGCGAAAAACTCCTATACACACAGACCATAGAGGAACTGCTCGATTGGCTGTCTCCGAAGGTACCCTTATTGAGGCTCACCACCCCGCTTTCAACATTCGGCGCTATGTAGTGACGCAGTCTGACATCAATCGAGGAGAGGTTCGTTTGCAGTTGGCCGCTCTCTCCAATAGCGCCCAACCATCAAAATCGATCGCAGGAATTGTGGTTAATGACTCGGGAGAACCCATAGCGGGTGCAAAAATTGTGGCCACCCCAATGGTCATTGGATTGCCTGCACCTCGCCATACCCCCCCGTCGTGGCGTACAGTTAGCCTGGCCGATGGAAGCTTTGAATTTTCACCGGTTCCCACTGGAGCCTTTACGCTTTCGGTCACCCACCCAGACTATGCGCCTACACGCTATGAACCAGCAGTAGCTGGAGCCACCGATCTACAGATCAAATTATCCATTGAAGGCGGATTCATTTACGGACGGGTGTACAGTGCACCGGGTAAAAGCCCCGTAATTGGTTTCGTATTGATGATCTTTGAATCGCTAGGGAAGCTCGAGGAGCGCCCGGTATACAATCAGTCGTTCTTCGGGCCCGATGGTGGCTACCGGGTGGGACCTATAGTCCCCGGAACCTATCGACTCCGAGCCCTAGCTCATGGGTTTGCTGCCTCACCATCCACAGAGGTTCGCCTGACCAATGGAAACGAGTTGAGGGTTGATATCGAACTTGAGCGAGGAGGAACCATCACCGGGGTGGTCTTGGATAAAGAGGAACTACAACCAATCGAAGGCGCATCGATCACTCTCGATGGACTCCAAGTGGGCACAAGTCTCCCCTTTCCAGTAGATGCCAACAACCAAACCAACGCAAATGGCTATTTTGAGCTTCGAGGCGTCCCTTCAGGACAACAGTCTATTGGGGTGGCAGCCAAAGGCTATCATAAGAAAGCTATATCCCGGCTAGTGGTAACCCAGTCTGGCGATGTTGTAGGACCATTGGAGGTCTTCCTCACCCCCTTAGCCGAGGATGAAGAGGCAAAAGTTGAGCTGGTGGGCATCGGCGCCGCCGTGGGACCCCAAGGCGATTATGTTGTGGTTGGACAGATCATTCCCGGGGGAGGGGCCGCTCAAGCTGATCTTCAAACCGGAGATCTCATCACTGAGATAGACGGAGAGACCGTATCGAATATAGATTTTGGTGAGGTTGTGCAGCGAATTCGAGGGCCGGAAGGAAGCTCTGTACGGCTTAGAGTTATCCGGGGGAACCAACAGATGACCATAAATGTCGCTCGCTCGAAGGTTCGAGGATAGTTTTATCCTACAGCCCCCCAACCATCCCTGTACCGAGCAACATTTAACAGCCTGTTGATTTAGCCCTGCACGCATCTATCGGCCGGTCTTTCCGTGAAACGTCCTGAACACTAAAAGTCTCTCCTCGGTCACGTAACGCCAGGTACGCTCGCCTCGTCGTCAGAGCGTTTCACGAAAAGCCGGGCTCGATAGCTGCACACTGGGCTAAATCAACCGGCTGTTTAACGTCAGGTTTGGAACTATTACGAAGGACCAGGGGACTAGCCATAGCTAGCGGACCGAAAGGCCCCCGAGGGAGGCGGGACCTCTTGTCACGAGACCTTCTACCGAATCGGGGATGAGTCTCAGGCCATATCAAACGATGAGTCCCGGGCCATGCCAGATAGTAGAGATACGCCCGGCTAATCTTTCACGGATTGACTCAGGGATGACTCAAGGGTACTTTACATCTAAGGAGTTTATCCTAGACCTCTACGACACCCTGTAGTCTTGGGGTTTATCTTTTATTCTGTCCTATCCTAGAATCAATTCTGTTATGAAATATCTATTTTGCAAGTTTGTTCGGGGGTATCCCCTCGGTGCGATTATATTTTCCTTCATTAGTTTTGTCTTACTTCCTTCGGCATCAGCGCAGGAAAGCTGTGTATGCGATTGGTATGGCAGCGCGTATCACCCAATTTGTGAAAACCAGGATAGCGGGTGGGGTTACGAAAATGGCGAAAGCTGCATTGGCATTCTCACCTGCCAAGACCAAGGGACATTCAGCTCCGGTGGCGTTGAGTGCAGCGGTGAGCCTCAGCCCGAACCGGAGCCCCAGCCTGAACCAGAGCCTCAACCTCAACCAGAGCCTCAACCTCAGCCCGAACCAGAGCCTCAACCTCAGCCCAGTGGGTCTGAGACCGTCATTCTCCAGGAGAACAGCACCGGTTTCTGCGGCGCAGAGGGCTCGATCGATAGCAATCACAGTGGGTATACAGGAACGGGCTTTGCCAATACCGACAATTCAAATGGCAGTGCCATAACTTGGAATATCACCGGTGCATCGGGACCCTACACCTTCCGTTGGCGGTTTGCGAATGGCTCTTCGATGAACCGCTCTGGCGTATTCAGCGTCAATGGCGAAAACATCTCAACGGTAGATTTTGGGGCATCCGGCGGCTGGGCAAGCTGGACCACCGCGTCGACAGAAGCCGATCTTGATGGCGACTCCATGCTTGTAAGCTTAGCCGCGAATCAGGGTTCCGGACTCGCAAATATTGATAGCTTAGAGGTGACCGGACCAGGCGTCAGAGCAGCAGATAATTGCGGTGCTTCTCAGCCGGAACCGGAACCTCAGCCCGAACCGGAACCTCAGCCCGA
>JAHQVK010000022.1 GCA_019634385.1 Myxococcales bacterium
CGAGCCAGGCTTTTCGTGAAACGTTCTGACGACGAGGCGAGCGTACCTGGCGGTACGCGACCGAGGAGAGACTTCTTGTGGTCAGGATGTTTCACGCAAAGACCGGCCGATAGATGCCTGCAGGGCTAGATCAACAGGCTGTTAAGCACCAACGGTCATTGAACGAATACCACGAGCAGTCTGAAACACCGGCGCGAATGACTACGATGACCAGTCTGAAACAACGGTCATTGAAAGACTACGAGGAGCACTCAGAAAGCACAGTCGTGAGAGGCTACAATGAGCAGTCTGAAAACACCGTCGTGAATGACTACAATGAGCAGTCTGAAACACCGTCGTGAGTGACTACGATGAGCAGTCTAAAAACACCGTCGTGAGTGACTACGATGAGCAGTCTAAAAACACCGTCGTGATGACACGAACGGTTGATGAGGGACAACAACAAGCAATCAGAAAACACCGTCGTGAATGACAATACTGGTTGGTGACAGACAACCGTCGGTGCGAATATTTTCAGTTGATTACAGACAATAACGGTCGAGATATTCCATGGAGAGGCTCATTGCTCAACCAGCAGCTAACAGCCTGTTGATCTACCCCTGCACGCATCTGTCGGCCGGTCTTTCCGTGAAACGTCCTGACCACGAAAAGTCTCCCCTCGGTCACGTACCCCCGGGTACACTCGCCTCGTCGTCAGAGCGTTTAACGAAAAAACTGGTTCGACAGCTACACACATGACCAAATCAACCGGCTGCTAACCGGGACCATTGCTGAGTAGCCCGGCAACTATTGCCCTAACTACGGCATGGGTCCTATTTCGTGCCTCAAGCTTCTTGGTGGCTGAAGCCAAATACTCAGAAACCGTACGATCAGAAATATTGAGTCGCTCACCTATCTCGCTGCTCGTCATGCCTACGGCAACGAAGGCAAGACAGTCCCGTTCTCTGGGACTCAACGAACCGAGACGAACGGATACCGAACGTAAGTATTGACTGTCCTTTTTATCAGGTATAGGTTTTCTCGCTGCTCCCAACCTCGTTTCAGCAGCCACGTCGGTTGCTTCAGTAAGAGTCAATAGCGCATGAACGAGATCACCCCTATGTTTTGAGACCAAAGTGAGCAGGTCTATCTCTCCAGTGCATTGAACCCCTAGCAAAAGGGAGTAATACTTGCCCCCTGGATAAACATGCGACGTCATGTAGCATCCCTCAAATCCATATTCAAGAGACACATCCGCTACTTGTCGCTGTTTTGGTGTGACCGCCTTCCTTCTTTCTTTTCGAGTGACGTACATCGCTTCTCCCCCAGCGGGACGAGCAAGTATATCCAAGACCTCACCATAAGCAGCTTCGGTGGCCAAAGGATGGTCGCGTAGGAAGTGAATCAGCTCCGAAGGGCCCAATGATCCCATGAGCTTAGGGAACGGCTCATCCGGCGACGGCGGCATCCGGATGGACATATCTCTCTGATGGATAAACGCTAGTCGACCAAATCCCACCGCCTTGAAGTTTGCCTCAATGCGATGCCAGAGATCTTGAAGCGTAGACTCGCCCACGATGTTTAGCCCCCAGCTCGACCGTCCATAAACCTTACCCATGGACTTACCTGTCTATCTTAACAGATAAAAGATATCCAGTACGTGTTGATCAACCTCAGGGTCTGGATGTTCGACTTCGGAGACCGGTTTGTCGTAACTAGCTGACGGAGAAGCTTCGGGGAGAGACGGTAAGTCACTGGACACTAAAGTACTTAAAGAACAGCAAAACATTGTCCTACATTAGCGCTACGTGAGAACAAAGTTAGCTACAGGAGACCCCAGCGTTCTTGAGCGATCGGTCAGCTTGAGTGGTCATTGTTTGCGGCTGTTGAGGTCGCTGAGTAACTCGCAATGAGCTCACTGACCTTGAGTTCGCCACGAAAATGGTTATAGGTCTGCTACCCGTTAACCTCACAGAACAACTGGCGCGGACAGGGCTCAACAACTGGCGCGGACAGGGCTGTCCCTTGAGCTCGCCAAGCAACTCGCTTGAACTTGCCGCCCGCGGAGCTCGCCAAGAAGAAACCAGCTCTGAGCGGATCGAAACGGACTATGAGCTTGCCGAAACGGGCTATGGCTGCCACCCGCGGACTTCGCCATGAAAACCGGCTATGAACTTGCCCCCAACCGGCCATCCACTGGCCAAACGTGGACCTCAAAGAGCCACCGCCTTAGAGTTACCAACAAGAAAAGGGCTATGAACTTGCCGCCTACCATATCTCGCCGGGCTAGCCGCTTGGAGTTGCCCCGCGGTACCCTACCATTTGCAGCTATAGACCGTTTGCAAGGCCCTCTAGAATAGAATGGGTTCCAGTTCACCGCATTCCGAGTAGAGGGAGGAAAAGCACTCTCGATGGGGGCTATGAAAGCGTGCATTCAGGCAACCATGGCAAAGTATCTATGAAAGCCTCCCCAGCTCCGCCTTCTACAGCAGAAATCACTTGGGCTGACCCCAAACTAAACAGCGATGCCTACTATGACATGCAGAAAGTTTCTAAGCCGACCGAATGAGTCTTTTCCGTGCCTCCAAAACCGTGCAATACACGAACCTCTAAATATAGGCACATCCCGTCCAACAGACTATTGACCGCTTCTTTGCACGGAATATCTTGTGCTGGACTTCATTTTGGGCAAACTTTCCACTACGGAGCCACGGCGCGCTCCGTCATAACTCTTCATTACAAAACGTACGGCCATGGAGATGAAATATAATCAACTGGTCCAGACGGGCAAACGCTTAGCCGTCGCCGAAACGAACCACACTCTTCACTAAAAAGGGCACGCAATAAAGATGAAACGCAATCAACTTGCCCAAATGGGCAAACTCTTAGCAGCCGCCTTAGTTGGCCTTATTAGTACCAGTTTGCAAGCAAACGCCAAACCCGGCAGAAGCAAACAACTCGCCTATGCTGAAATCATGAGCTGCACCGGCGAAGGCAAGCTCGGCACCGCCTTTCTCGCCGAACAGCGTTCGAAGGAAGGCATCAAGACGGTCAAAATTTCCTTGAAGGTCAAAGGTCTTACATCGGGAGCTCATGCGGTCCATATCCATGAGACGGGGACCTGTGATCCGTGCAGTGCAGCCGGTGGCCATTTTGATCCCGGTCCAAACAGCAATTCCAAGCCTGATGGCAACCACCCATTTCACATGGGTGATCTCGTCAACATTAAGGTGGGTCCCAGCGGCCGAGGGCACCTGAAAACCCAATCCACCCGCATCACCCTCAGCCCCGGCCCCCTCAGTATTTTTGACACTGATGGGAGCGCATTCATTATTCACGACAATAAAGATACCTTCTGTCCAGAGGGCTCCACGCCCGGCTGTGCTGGGGGCTCCCGAGCCGCCTGCGGCATCATTAGACCCCAAAAACCGGGTGCAAAAGACACCATGCGTCGCCAGAACAAACGCAAGAAGACCCGAGCCCAGAAGAAAAGACGCAAACAGCAACGCTGGAGTGAAACAGAAGAAACCTAAAGGGCATCTTTACTCCCCCGCTGTGACCCAAGAGCTTTGCCTCTCCCCTTGCTTACAGCAGAAATCACTTGGGTTGAACCCAAGTTCCTGCGGCTACGCCGGGCTATGCCCGGCTGCGCGACACCTTGGTGATTCTTACCGAATCACCAAGCGGTCTTTGCGGCACTGCAGAAATCACTTGGGTTGAACCCAAGTTCCGGCGGCTACGCCGGGCTATGCCCGGCTGCGCGACACCTTGGTGACGTATCGCCAACCTTGGACAAGGTCTGCGAATGTTGTCTGGCCACACTATCCCATCTTATCTCCTGCAAAAATGCGTCTGCCTTTTGCCACAAACTAAGACATCTCTCATGGACAGTAGTCCCGGCCATTCAAGACCTCACGAGACCAACCGTACCTCAACAACAAGGGTGATTGTACTATCTAATGGCAAGGTATCGTAACATCGAGATTTCCGATGAGCTGGCCAGAACCTTTCGGCATATGGAGGATGTGGATGAGCACCGAGAAACGCTGCAAACCATCCAGGGAACGTGGGACAATCTTGCGCTACTCGGTGAAATGTCTGAAATCACAATAGATATCAGCAACACCCGCAAAGATTTTTACGGACTTTCTTGCCAACTCCTCAATCAACTTGGCCTCCGAACCCTCGAGAAACGTATTTTGGCCATGCAGACCAAGGCTCAAGTGGTCATTGATGTCTTGGTACGCAATTTACTGGAACGGACGGCAGACGTGGGTTTTTTGGCCTTAGATGAAGAGATTCGCGTCTTCATCGAAGAGGTCCAAGGTCAATCATACCATACAATCTCCGGCGAACTACGAGCCCCTATCTCAGCAAGGCTCGCGGAGTATGTCACCAAATATTCGATATATTCCGATATCGTATTGATGTCTCCCGACGGTAATGTCCTGGCCCGGCTTGATGAGACCAACGGCACCCAACAACTTGATCATCCCGCCTTTCGTAGTGCCCTAAACTCTAGAGCCTACGTAGAGCATTTTGGTCCTATAGTCCTGTTTGAAAAAGATCCGGACTCTTTGATCTATCTACATGCTATTCCCGGCCATACCAATCCAAATATGGCGATCGGGGTCCTCTGCCTCAGCTTTCGGTTTGAGGATGAGATGAGGGCCATTTACCGCCAACTCCTTGAACCCACGGACTGGTCGATCATTGCTTTGGTGGATAATGAGGGCAAAGTTGTGTCCAGTTCGGATACGTTTCGCGTGCCCACTGGTGCTATGCTTCCTGTTGATATTCCTAATAGTTACGGGGTAATCAATTTTGGTGTAGACGAGTATCTTGCCACCAAACGTACCACGCACGGTTATCAGGGCTATTTTGGACCCGGCTGGTCTGGGTATATCATGGTGCCTCTGAGATATGCCTTTGATATCAGACACAACCGTACCAAAGAGGTCCCGGAACATGTCCTGCGATGCATGATGGACAACTCCGATCTATTCGGGGAGTCCCTTCGCGAAATTGTACAGCTAAAGTATAAGCTGTATGAAGATATTAGTCGGTCGGTTTGGAATGGCTCAATTCATTCTGAGCTTGGCACCGGCAACTCTAACTTCACAAAAGCGTTGCTCTGGGAGGTCAGCAAAGCAGGCTTACGAACCGATGAAATGTTTTCCCGGCCGGTAGAAAATCTCCAACGGACGATCGTCTCCTCCATCTTATCTGATACCGAAGCACAGGCCGCTTTGGCCATCGAGCTCATGGACCGCAATTTGTACGAACGGGCCAATGACTGTCGATGGTGGGCCCTAACCTCTAGCCTTCGCCGTTGCTTGGAACACAGTCCTTTATCCCAAGAGGATAGGGAGACAACGTGTGCTTCATTGGGTCATATCAATAGCTTGTACACGATGTATACCAATCTGATCGTCTTTGACCGAACGTGTCGAGTGGTCGGGGTATCCAATCCCACCGAACGGGATCTCATTGGCGAACGATTGAAAGAGGGATGGCTTCAGAAGGTCATCGAGCTCAAGTGTACCCAAGATTATGTAGTATCCGACTTCGAGCCAAGCGGATGTTATCAGGGTCGGCCCACATATGTCTACGGCGCAAACATCCTCGACAGTAGTGAACGGACGACCATTGGCGGCATCGGGCTCATTTTTGACGCCGAAAAGCAATTTTCCGCTATTTTAGGGGATGCTTTGCCCAAGGGCCAAGACGGGGAAGCTAGGCATGGTACCTTCGCGGTTTTTGTTGATCGGAGCCGGCGAGTTATCTCCTGCTCTGATAACACCTTTACACCGGGTAGCTCATTTGAGCTCAAGTCCTCCGCTTTCCAATTGAAAAGCGGAGAAACGCAATCAGAGATCATGAAGCTGAACGCCAGCTATTACGCGGTCGGCAGTGCCATGTCCAACGGCTACCGGGAATACAAAAGTGAAATCGACAGCTACAAAAACGATGTTCTCGCCATGGTTTTTGTTAAGCTGTGTACGTTTGCGAACCTCATTCATGAAGATTCAGTGACCCGCTTTCACATTGGATCCGATCGCGGAACCACTGAGCCAACCATCGAGATCGCCAGTTTCCGGGTGGGAAAAAAGTGGGTTGGGCTTCCACGTCAGGATGTTGTCGAGGCTCTAGGACGTCGGGTCTTAGAAAACCTTGGAACCCAACAAAAAGACGGCTTCTTAGTATTTAGGAATCAGTTGGTACCCATTTTCCGAATGGAAGCGTTGATCGGCACGGACGAGACCACAACTCCCCTGGACCAGATGCAGATAGTGATTGTATCTCCCAACAACTCTGACCTCTACGGGATCATGGTCGACGCCCTAGGTGACATACCCGAGGTACGACAATCCAGAATCCTCAACCTACCGGAGCAGGACGAAGGTTCGGGTGCCGTTCGGGGCTTGATCTATTGTGATACCGAAGCCAAGCAGCGGTTATTGCTGCTCAACACCGCCAAAGTGGTGGAACTGTTGACCCATTCATCCTAGCTCTAGGTTATAGGCCGAAGGTCAGCAGAGTACTACAGACCTAAGCTCCCCAGAGTACTGTTGTGGTAAGGTACAGGGATTGACTGGCATGTGCGGAATCGGAGGGAGATATTCCGCACAGTGCGGTGGCGTTGAGCATTTAGCTCAACGGTCCCAGGGTCACCGGATATAGTATCCCGCCGAATCCGGGACGGGCTCGGACAACAGAGGATGAGGCCCTCGCTTAGCAAGCCGTTGATCTAGCCCTGCCAGCATCCTTCGGGCGGTATTTATCGTGAAACACTTCGACCGCCTTCGCTTCTCATCGGCTGCATAGGGCCGGTATGCGCTCTCTTCGTCGAAGAGTTCCATGAAAAGCCTACCTCCAACTATGCCTGCTGAACCAAATCAACGGGCTGTTAGGCCGGAGGCTCTAGCAGGCCATCGGAAAAGTGGGATGGGTGATCCGCGAGGTATCTTTTCCGTGGAACGCTCTGGATGAAGAGGGCGCATACCGGGCGTATGCAACCGATGAAAGGCGAAGCCGGTCCAGACGTTCC
>JAHQVK010000210.1 GCA_019634385.1 Myxococcales bacterium
ATTTGGTCCGTGGCTTCTGCCTATCAATGATGCTTTTCGAGCGATCCCTATGTTGGTGCTTCTCTTCTTTTTTTTCTACTTTCCATACCAAGAAGCTTTGGGGATCCAACCTCTAGACGAACTTTCCGCAGCGCTAGCTGCCCTCACATTTTCGCAGACCGCTTTTACCGCCGATCTTGTTCGAGCTGCTTTGAATAATGTTTCGCCAGACATCACTCTTGCAGGACGAGCTTTAGGTTTGAAGAGTCACATCATAATGCTTAAATTGGTATTGCCAGATGTCCTTCGGCAAATACTGCCGACATTAGTTGCATTCTATATAGGAAATATAAAGCTAAGTAGCTTAGCATCTGTGCTTGGATGTCGTGAACTCGTCTTCGTGGCCAAAGTGGCCATGGGACAGACGTACCGAGCGTTAGAGGCTTGGTCTATTGTGGGACTAATCTACATCGTGATGATAGTACCGCTTGCTTGGGTCTCTAGAAAACTTGAGTCTTCGACATGGATCAAACGTCGATCCTAACCAATGCCGCATTCGCTATATTGTATCAACAATTGTATCGTATACTATTTGAATTCCCCATGCCCCTTAACCTCAACACTGACAAGTTACTCTCAGCCTTGGAGATCTTCGCCAAGAAGTCGGTTCCCTATGCATTGGCGAATGGTGTCAACCGGACGGCTGAACTTGGACTAGCAAACGCAAAGCGCTCAATGTCCGACCGCTTCATCCTGCGCCGTAGAAACTGGAATCTGCGCTCACTTAGAGTTCAGAAGGCTAGACCTCGCGATAGAGTGCATATCTCAAGGTTTGGAACACTACAATCCTACTTCAGAATCCAAGAGGAAGGCGCAAGTCTCAATCCTGGTCATATTCCCACACCCTACGCTTCCAATGAAAAACAAACCCCTCGGCGTAGAGTTCCGCGTGCACGACGTATCGATAGGCTAACCAACCTAAGACGAGGCGGCCAGCGTGTGGGGCGTCAGGTCTTTTTTCTTTTCGAAGGTAGTCCGAAGGCTCGCAAAGGTGTCTACGCTCGACCCTTTAATCGCAACGGTCGAAAGCGGCGTAAAGCGGTGAGACTCGTCCATGACCTATCCCAGAATCAGGTCACAATTCCCCAAACTCAGTGGTTCGGTGCGGCGTACAACGAAACAGAGCGCCGATTTCCAAAGATCATGCAATCGGCCATACAAAGAGAGTTGAGACGAAATCGGTTGTTGTGACCAGGATCAAAGCCCTGGGAAGAAAACCCACAGACCCACTTGCTAAATCTTGATCCTCGGTTAATGTGGATCTGATGACTCGAATCTCCCGATTGCTGTGTCCCTCTGTCAAGTACCACCTTCTTCTTATTATTAAGTATAGGGTACCAGGCTGGGCATCTGGTTATTCCTTCTTAATATTAATGGGGCGGTAAATCTATGAGCTGGTGGCTCAGTATCTCAGATACGGCTGAATATCTCGGGGTCAGTCGTCAAACTATCTATAGAGAGATGGCACGAGGCCGTTTAGTGCCTGAAGGCCGTGTGGGTCGATCCTTGAGATTCAGTCAATCGTATCTGGACATTTATCTAAGAGAAAGTGTTAAAAACCCGGGTGACGACAGTGTGGATCGCTGGACCGGGAAATGGCGCAACTATGCCTTATCTGAAAACCAAAGCGACCAAACGTGTATTACCAGGAATAACTCAAGAAACCCCCGATCGATATCGGGTGCGGGTGCGGTGGACGAACGAGAAAGGAGTAGCAAAAGCAAAGTACGGGGTAGCAAAGACTCTAGAAGAAGCCGTGTCTCTAAAGAGCAATCTCCTTCAAACCCTAAAAACGCAAAGCGAGCCGGTAAAAGTCACCAGGCAACGGTTCGCGGACTACTCGAAGCAGTGGCTGAGCTTAGCAAGTAAGAGGTTACGGAAAGCAACAGTAAAAAATACGCAAACGAAATTGCTCATGCAATCGGGACCTTCGGTACTTACTATGTGGATGCACTAACTATAGCGGATGTACAAATCTGGATGGATTCGATGAGTTGCGCACCGGAAACGGCAAATAGTCGGTTGCGCACGCTACGGGTTGCACTAGAGCCCCTCGTCAACCAGGGTGTGTTGCCTTTGAATCCAGCTCGAAAGGTCAGGACTCTCAGTACTGGCCCCACACAAGGGAGGCGTGGAACTGCATACAATGCTGAAGAACTAAGTAAGTTTATAGCCACCACCCAAAGGATGAAGGAGACGAGAACGGAGTCCGAGGACGTATGCCGTATGGCTCTAGTTCTCGCGCTAGGTGGCATGCGCCGATGCGAGTGCATGGCGTTGAAGTGGGAAGATTGGCAAAAAGGGGAGCTGTATATTCGGCATTCCGTCACAGAACGAGAGGAAGGCCCCACAAAAACGGATGACCCGCGCAAGATAGCGATTATTGGGATCCTAGCTGAAGTTCTTCAGGAACAGAAAGCATGGCTCGACGCCATCGAACACCTGGGTCGAGTGTCGGGACTCATCTTTCCCGCTTCCCCCCGTCATGCACGGGCAGGAGCATCTAGGCGAGGCGCGGATGAGGTATCATGGTATCGGTCGCCTTCCGTATTGGATAAACCACTCCGACGTATAGCAATGGCTGCTCAACTTCCCGAGGTATCAAACCACTCGTTCCGGCGCTCGTATGAAAATCTACTTCGGCAATCAGGGGTAGATGACCTAGTACGACGATCCCTAGCCGGATGGCGAACGGACACGGCCCAAGCCATTTACGCAGGAATTGATCCATCCGAGCGAATCGAAGCGGCAAAACGGCTTGATCGGCTACTCATTGGAAAACGGTTACCCGAAACGGTTACCCGAGAGAAATCCACCGACATAACCGTTAATGGCTAAATCGTATATGTCTAGAATTAGAGGTAAAAAGGAAAGCGGGAGACGAGATTCGAACTCGCGACGTCAACCTTGGCAAGGTTGCACTCTACCACTGAGTTACTCCCGCGAAGTGCCAAGGACTTTGTATCGCTCCAGAGTCCCTGTCAACCCTTTCATGTAGGTAGCTAGCGGTTTTGGAGCTTTCGCTGAAATACAACCAAATACTGTAAGGCGGACCCATAGCTCAAACCAAGACTTACCCACACCAACCCCATGCCGACCGTCTCGACCAGCGGTGGTTCACGAATGAGCAAGCACCCTACGCCAACCATTTGTACAACGGTTTTGAGCTTGCCTAAGCTGCCAGCAGCAATAATCACACCCGCCCCGGCGGCGATCGACCGAAGACCGTTAATGAGCATTTCCCGAGCTAGGAGGGCAAACACCAGCCACACCGGAATACGCCCCTGCGGTAGGAGCGCCATGAGCGTCCCGATCACAAGCAGCTTATCTGCCAAGGGATCCAAGAGCTCCCCAACCCACGAAACTAGATGCCACCTACGGGCCAAATACCCGTCGATAGCGTCCGTCACTGCCGCTATCCCAAAAGCCAAAGCTGCCCATCGACTCCAAGTGACGGACGGGTCTTGGGCAAGTCCCATCACTACCGGGATGAGCAACACTCTCAGGTAAGTGACGATGTTTGGTATCGACCACAGGTGAGCTGCCATACCCTCCCGCCGGTCATGTTGTTCAGACGAGATAGTCACTGGCGTGTAGACTCTTGTAGTCGATAGTGCCGATACATCTGAAGCACTCTTCGCACATAGCGTTGAGTCTCTCGAATGTTTGGTATGCCCCGGACCCGCCGGACCCGCTCCGGGCCCGCGTTGTAGGCAGCAGTGGTCATCACAAGGTCTCCTTCAAACATATTGACCAAGTACCGTAAGTAGCGAGCCCCACCAAAAATGTTCTGTTGAGGATCAAATGGATCTGTCACCTTCATCTTGGCCGCAGTGGCATCGATCAACTGCATCAGTCCTTTAGCCGCCGCCCGAGAGACCGCTTGGGGATCAAAATTGGATTCTACTTTTGCCACCGCCTTAATGAGCGCAAATGGTAGACGATAATGCTCTGCCGCCTTGCGGATGATGGCATCAAAGCGGGTCACATTGACCGGATAGACCAGTCGCTCACGCCCATCAATTTCGAGGCGGACCGGCGTCAATCCTCCAAAACCATCAGAAACCTCACGATAGACCTTAACACGCCGCGTACGTCGAGCATGAGGACTCACGTTGGTAAGATGCAAAACACCGTATTCATCCACGTAACTGTAGAGCTCCGCACTCGCCGGCATTGCGACGAGCAGAAGGGTCATACCCACAAGTAGACTCAGCGCACGCCGATGAACACCCACACCCCACGGGGCCTCTGTACTCAAACTATTCACCAAAGATGATGGTACCGAGGGGTTTACGACGACGGCAAAGATATCCTCCCTTCGGGAACAAATTGCCACTCCAGTTCTGCAACCCCCAGAGCGGAGCTAATGCGTAACCGCAAATGACGGGTTTGGCCATTGATGATCGGCTTGCCCTCCAGGCTCGTTAATGGAAATTCCAACCTATAAGCGGAAGCAAAGGGCGAAAGGTATGGATAGAATACTTTCAGGTTGTCCGTCGATTTGATCAATCGAACTTTCGCCAACACCCACGGACCATCGTCCGCTCGCAACGTGACTCGCCAGACCGAATCAGCATCAGCCAGATCGTTCAATCTCTGGTTGGGCGTTGAAGCAGTCAGGAAGAACTCCCAGTGGTTTTCAGCCTCGGGATTCGCGAGCGTAATTCGGCGAGCTTCCTCACTCCCTCGTCCGTAAGCGTCCGGGAAACGCTCAATAAAAGCTCGACGAAATTCGGGAGCATGGAAGGTCGAGCGCACATACATGATACTGTAAATGCCGTCGAAAACCTCATCCTTTCGGGTCCAACGGTTGAGCATCCTCGGGTAGTCTTCACGCTCAATGTCCGGCTGTGGCCGTAAGCTCAGGAGTGGAGGCGTCGTCTGGCAACCCCACCCGACGGACAAAAGTACAAGCCCCGCCACCATGCGGTTGAGACCCATGATCCAAACCATCTCACGACCCAGGAATAAAGTCATTCCGAGTAAATAGCGTATCCAGCTCGAGGCCAGCATCAGCGATTGCCTCTCGACCACCGTCCAGGCGATCTACTAACGCAAATACGGTGCGTACCACAAAACCCCTCGCTCGAACTCGCTCCACTGCCTTCAGCGCAGAGCCACCGGTTGTCACAACGTCTTCCAGGACCACCAATTCATCACCCTCAGAAAGATCACTGACCCCCTCCAACCATGCGCCGGTACCATGACCTTTGGGTTCTTTCCTCACAATGAACGCCGCCACCGGCGCTCCTGTCAGCGCGGAAGTCATCGCCACTGCACTCGCCAGGGGATCTGCCCCTAATGTTAGGCCCCCCACCGCCGTGACCGAGCGGCCCGTGCGTGAACAATGGTTGCGAATGCGGTCCCACAAGCACTGTCCCACGAGCACATGGCCTTCCGCGGACAGGGTGACCTGTTTACAATCAATGTAAAAATCACTTGTTTTACCGGAAGCGAGCGTGACCGTCCCTCGACGATAAGCTCGCTCTCGAAGGTGCTGAAGCAGCGTCTCTAGAGCATGTTCTCGCGGATAACCAGGCATGAGCATCAACCTGTGCTCGCGGAGGTAGACAACGGCCGTCAACCCTCAGCTATCCCCCACCAGCGACAATTGGGTACCGACCCGCTACGAGATAGGCCAGCCTCGCTGATTCTTGAGCGACGACACAGCCGTCGGCTTTTCCGCATCAAAAAGATCCAAGACAGAAGCATCCACCGTCGCTGGTCGAGCTCTGGTTCTCGCCCAATCCCGCAGGGATTTGATACTTTCCTCGTAGGTAGCGTACAGAGGTACCGATCGTTGAAGAACAAACGCCAGATCTTCGTCCGTGACATCGCGCTGAAGCGCAAAGGCCCGATGGAGCGCAGCCACCACCACTTGCTCAAGCTCCGCCCCTGAAAAATGCTCAGCTCGTTCGGCCAGGCTTGCGAGTCCAGGAAAGGCCTCCGGACATCGCTTTCGCCGCGTCAAATGGATACGAAGAATCTCCAAACGTTCGTGAACATTAGGCAGGTCAATAAAGAATACTTCATCAAATCTACCCCGACGAAGGAGCTCAGGAGGCAGCTGGGATATATCGTTGGCGGTAGCTACCACAAAAACCTCCGCCTTTTTTTCCGAGAGCCAAGTCAAGAAGCTGCCGAAGACTCGGGAAGCAGTCCCGCTCTTTTCACTCAGCCCAAAACCCTTTTCGATCTCATCCACCCAAAGCACAACCGGTGCGAGCCGCTCCGCTATCTTGATCGCATGTCGCATAGAGACTTCCGGTGCATCACCCCCCTCCCCTCCAAACACCACCCCAACATCTAAACGCAGAAGCGGAAAGCTCCAGAGATTGGCCACGACTTTCGCAGATAATGACTTACCGCAGCCTTGGACGCCCAAGAGCAAAAGGCCTTTCGGTGGGGGCAATCCAAAGGCACGAGCTTCATCACCAAAAGCGCTCGTACGGTGAGTCAGCCAGCGCTTTAGCTCCCCAAGTCCCCCCAGATCTTCTAAACCTTCACGTAAAGGGTAGTACTTGAGGGTATCAGATCGCTGAAGGTGGTGTTTTTTCTCTTCAACAAGCAAGGACAGGTCGCTGATGGCTAATCCCCCTCGAAGTACCATCACCTTTCGGAATACTCGTTGGGCCTCGTGGAGCGACAGCCCAAGAGCAGATCGCGCCGCTCGATCGATCACCGCTTCTTGGAGGACAACTTTTTCCGAATGAGCCACACGAAGTAGCGCCGAACGAAGGAGCTCTATGCCGGGCAGGGGAAGATCAATGACCGCGACCTCTTTCTCAAGCGTCGTAGGCCACTCCCAGTGCGGTGATATAACCACAACCGACTGACCTCGCTCTACCAATGTCGGCAAACTATCGCAAAGCTGCCGAGCGACCATTGGTTCGCTAAGAAAGTGATGAAAGTCGAGAAGCACAACCAAACCCGGTGCCTTCATGGAGGCCAGGGTTGCCAGTGCTTCTTCTGGTGAGTGCCTTTCAACCGGAGCCCGCGGCCGTCTATCAGCGACCCCCTTTCGATCAGACGCCGGATCATCCGTATTGTAGCCCTGAGAAACCGACCACATGGCGAAAGTTTTTTGAGAGGCCAGGGCTGCTTCCTTCACCGTACGGATCGCCCGCAATTCTTCTTGTGTAGTGCAGTGAATCAGTGGGTAGCCCGATCGAGATAGGACAACAATCTCTTGAGCCACCGGATCTAGAGCGCTCACCAGCTATTCGTACCACGCAAGCCTCAAACGCTCGTTCGAAAGATGTTGGTCCTCTACCCCGAGGTACCTATATTCAAAAAAGAGCCCCTCTAAACCTTTATAGCAATCTCGACCGCCACTTTGTGTTCAGAGGGGCGAGCCACAGCTACCGTAGACCTCGCTCCTTCTCGCGACGAAACGAGGTAAAGCTCTTGTTACTCATCTTAAGAAACTCAAGCAGACTCTGGGAGTACTCGTCCCGGTCGAAGAGATCCGGATCTGACATCTTGACCAAGTCGCGCAACCGTTCGCCCATCTTGAGCACCTGGTGAGCGTATCCCTCAAGCGGCACTAGGGCCTCCGTAAGGAGATATTCGTCTGGGTCGTATGCGTCTCCAACGTAAAATGAGACCATGACGTCCTCACCACTAGGTTCGAAAAGAAAACCGTGTTCGCTCTCGATAAACCCAATGGTCTCTGAATCGCCATCGATGAGCGAATGGACAGCTCGGACCATGTGGCTAACGAGTTTAAAGATAGGATCTGGGAACCGCTCGATCAGCTCCTTATCACCCTTGGTCACCGTCACTGCACCGTAGGCTACCGGCCATTCTAATGACGTACCATTAAGCCCATCATCGAGAAGCTTTTGACTAGACACGGCTGACGCGCCATCTTCGGGATCTCCGAGATACACGACGAAGTCGATCTCGAGGCTCTCACCCATTGCGCCTCCTGCACACGCTTCGCATAAGAAAGAGTTAGCACAGCCGCTTCAGCCTCGCCATGCCAGGAGTACAGAGGGACCTTAGGTGATCTCACGAACGAGCCGTGGTCGAAGTTTCTGCGCGACTCTTCGCGCATGACCGAAGCTACGGATCCGTTTGCGGTCCAGCACAATCACCAAATAGAAATCTTCAGGCAAGCTGAGGACCACCAGCCCTACATTACGATAGGCTATTTCCAGCGTATCGAGCGGACCACCATGCCGAGACAACGTCTTGCGACTAAATGTCATCAACAACGCACAGGGCTCTGCGGCAGCAAGACGCAACAGATACTGCCCCACAGAAACTTGGGATCGCACCGCATTCGGCACATGTTTTTGGGCTTCCGCTTCAACATCCGGGGGAAGCGGCCCAACACCCCACCGAGTGACAACGGCTTCTCCTTCAAAATCACACAGTACCGCTCCAAGCGCTCCAGGGACTGCCGCCGCCTCTTCCACGGCCGCTTCGAAAACGCCCTCAGCGGTTAGATGGTCAACAACGCCAATCATATCTACAGATCCCAATTTTAGTTTTACACATACAATAGGTGAGTGTCTCTCACCTCGGAGAATAATCTCTTGCTGCTTCGTGATCCGTTCGAAAGTTCGATGATCAACCACTCATCCGAGCAGTAGCTGTTCCTTAGCTTTGTCCGCTGGAACTGGGATGTTTGCGGTCGAATATCCAACAAAATCGAGTCGTTCGCAATGATACCTTCCGACTACGCACAACCCAGCGAACCGAGCATTGCCCATTCACGTAGTGCTTTGCGTTCACTATTTGGGTGAAGGCCCTTGCTCAGGTGTCGGCACTTGCAATGCGGTCCAAAACCCCGTTAACGAACGCGCCGGACTCCGAGGTACCAAACATTTTAGCCAACTCAACCGCCTCGTTCAGCACCACTTTTCGAGGCACGTCTGGGGCGCAATAAAGAAGCTCAAAGGTGGCTAAACGAAGTACATTCCGATCCAAAATAGCCATTCGTTCCAGTCGCCACTTGGTACTCACTTTCTGAATGGCCGCATCCAGATCCAATCTGCGGTGACCAACACCAACCACCAGCATCTCAGCAAACGTACGTGCTTCCCCTTGGCGATCGAGGTCGAGCCGGACCCGGTATGCTTGCCCCCGATCCCAAGACTGCGGGGGATCTATCGGTCGTCCAGAGCCAAAGTTGTCAAAAAAGAATGCTATGGCCTGGGTGCTCTCAGCACGGGTCACATCCATGCCGTAGAGCATCATCAGTGCCCATTGACGAGCCTGCCGACGCACAACTAGCCCCTCAGGAGCTTGGACAGGTTGGCCATTTCCACAACCGCCGCTGCTGCTTCCCAGCCTTTGTTGCCATGTTTGGTACCGGCTCGCTCTACCGCCTGCTCAATAGAGTCAGTGGTGAGCACGCCGAAAGACACAGGCAAACCCTTATCCATTTGTACCTGTGCGCACCCTTTGGCGACCTCTCCAGCAACATACTCAAAATGCGGGGTTCCACCCCTTATGACGCAGCCCAGGGCGATCACGCCGTCTACGCCTTGTCGCTCTGCCATCCACTGGACCGCCAATGGCATTTCCCAGGCTCCAGGTACCCGCACAACCGTCTGATCACCGTGTGCCGCGCCATGGCGCACCAGGTAGTCCATAGCGCCCTCCAGCAACCGCTCGGTAATCAAAGCGTTAAATCGGGATACAACAAGGCCAAAGCGTAATCCCTGCGCCGTTAATGGTGCTTCAAAGTGCTTCATAGGTTTCGGTTCCTCTCCATGAGAAGCGGTACTCGCTCCACAAGTTCCAGCCCGAAGCCCTCGAGCCCCACAATGCGGACCTCACTGTTGCTCATGAGCTTAAACCGGCGGATACCCAAGGTTTTAAGTATCTGAGCCCCAATCCCGAATTCACGAAGATCAAGTCGTTCACCCACCTGCTGATAGTTGGATGCGCCACTGATGTGTCCCAAATCTTCGAGTTTCTGCGACAGAGGTCTCGAGCCTTCCCGGGGCCGAACCAGATACACGAATAATCCGTTTCCGGCATCGCAAATCTGCCCCATAGCGGCTTGGAACTCTTCTCCCCCTCCCGAGAGAACTAGCGACATCAAGTCCGCGGGTAGATCGATAGACTGAACCCTCACCAACGGAACACTATCCGGTGCCAGCGTTCCTTTACTTAAAGCCAGGTGCTCAGTGCCATCTACACGAGAGCGAAGCACCGACACTTCCAGCTCCCCCCAGTTCTCGGTAGACACCCTTCGCGAAACAACCGTTTCAACCAGCAAATCGTGGGCTAGACGATAATCAACCAGCTCAGCGATCGTAACGATCCGAAGGCTGTGTTGTTCTGCGAACTTCTCGAGTTCTGGTCGCCGGGCCATTGTCCCGTCCGGATTCATGATTTCGCAAATCACCCCCGAGGGGTCCAAACCAGCGAGAATAGATAGGTCAACCGACCCCTCAGTCTGACCGGTACGGACCAAGACGCCACCGCTACGGGCCCGAATCGGAAACACGTGGCCCGGCGTAACCAGGTCCGAGGGCTGAGTTTGGGGACGAGTGGCGACCTGAATGGTCAGCGCGCGGTCCTGAGCACTGATGCCCGTCGACACCCCCTCAGCGGCTTCTATGGAGACCGTAAAGCCAGTCTGAAACGGTGATCGATTGCGCTGAGTCATCATCGGAAGCTCCAGCTGTTCGATCTTGGCTTCGGTTAAGGTCAGACAGATAAGCCCTCGACCGTGGGTAGCCATAAAGTTGATGGCCTCGGGGGTGACCTTCTCAGCGGCCATGCACAAATCACCCTCGTTTTCCCGGTCCTCATCGTCCACCAGAATAACCATTTTGCCTTGCGCGATATCCTCAATGGCGCCGCGCACATTGGTCCATGGCATAGTGTTAATGGGGCGTGGCATGTAGTGGACCTCGTGACAACAAACCTTGACCAACACTGCCCGACTGAAGTCCCAAACTGGCGACCGTGCATCTTGGGCTCGTGTGCTACACCAGAAGCCACTTGGGCTGAACCCAAGTTCCTGCTTCTACGCGGGGCTAAGCCCCGCTGCGTGACCACTTGTTGATTCTTACAGAATCAATTCAAGTGGTCTTTGCCGTATTCAGTCCTTTAGAAGCCCGAATCCTAGTTCGCTTAGCCGCTCGAGCGTCAGCGAGCTAGGATTCGAATGGAGCGCACTCTTCGGCTGAAGAAGCCCATCAACGTAACGCACCAAAAGGTCAGCCTCGACATTCACCCCTGAGCCCACCGAGCGCTGGCGCAATGACGTTACTTTCCAGGTGTGCGGAATGATCGAAAGCTGAAACCCTCGAGCGTCTCGGTCAACCACGGTTAGACTGATGCCGTCTACGGACACCGAACCCCTGGGGATCACCAATCGTAGAATCTCCGGCGGGATATCAACCCAAAGGTCCCATGCATTGTCACGCTGAGTCACCGAGCGAACTTGTCCCACCGCATCCACATGTCCTTGCACCATATGTCCACCCAACCGGGTAGAAAGCGTCAAAGAACGCTCCAGATTGACCACCTGTCCAACCTTCAGGGTGCCTATGGTGGTGCGTTCGAGAGTTTCCGGTCCCACTTCCACCCGGAAATGCTGGGCGTCTCCGGAGATCACCGTCAGACAAACGCCGTCGTGAGCAATCGAATCCCCCACAACAAACGGGGGAGAGCCTTCAGAGGACATTGCCCACGAATGAGCGATCTCCAGTTCTTTCCCGCCTTGGTGCCCAGAACGCACCGTACGGATCGTACCCTGAGCCTCAACAATGCCCGTAAACACCCATGTCTCTTCCCGGAAGATGAAAGTCTCGGTCAAGGTCTCAACCGGTTGACCGCATGTAGGTACTCTTAGCCCTTCGACCATTAGAGGCTGCAGTCTCGGGTCAAGGTCTCAACCGGTTGACCCATGTAGGTACTCTTAGCCCCTCAACCATTAGAGGCTGCAGTCTCCTGAGTGCGGCGATCGATCAGCTCGTTGAGCTCTTTGGCAAACTCCGACAGGTCCGAGAAATCTCGAAAGACAGAGGCATAACGAATGTACGCAACGTCATCGATAGCCGCTAGACGCACAAGCACCTCCTCCCCAATCAGCCGAGAAGGCACTTCCTTCTCTCCTGTTTCCTGAAGTTGCTTTTCGATATCATCTACTACCTGCTCGATCGCCGTCAGCGACACTGGCCGCTTCTCGCAAGCATGCCGAATACCCTCGACGACCTTGAGGCGATCGAATGTCTCTCTCCTCCCATCACTTTTAACAACTAGCGGTAAGACCTCCTCTACCCGCTCGTAGGACGTAAACCGCTTACCGCAGGCCCCACACTCGCGACGGCGGCGAATGGCTTCACCCTCTTTAGACAAACGAGAGTCAATCACACGGTTGACGGTGTGACTACAAAACGGACACTTCACCCTAGGCTAACACTTTAACGAACAACGCTTCTGAGCGCAACGCATAGGGGTGATTGAACCAACCAACCCCTACTGGTGGTAGCCATATACAATTTTCCAAACGTCACTAACTACGAAACAAGACGTTGAGGATACAACGGGAAAGCCTTCGCCAGGGAGAGCACACCCTCGCGCACTCGATCCAGTTGTTGCTGATTATCGGGATGACATAGCGTTCGATCAAAAAGCTCAGCTACCACACGCATCTCGGCTTCTTTCATGCCCCGGGTCGTCAAAGCCGGCGTGCCCAAACGAATCCCCGACGTCACAAATGGTGACTCCGTATCCTGGGGAATCATGTTTTTATTCACCGTGATCTCCACCCGACCTAACGCTTCTTCCGCTTGTTTACCGGTCAGCTGCTTCGAACCTTTCACATCTATGAGCACGATGTGATTGTCGGTTCCCCCCGAGACCAACCGGTAACCCCTGGTCAACAGCTCCTCCGCCAGCGCCTGAGCGTTCGACACCACCTGACGCTGATAGTCATTAAACTCCGGCTGAAGAGCTTCCTGAAAGGCCACTGCTTTGGCAGCCACAACATGCATGAGTGGTCCACCCTGGAGCCCGGGAAAGACGCGACTGTTGATCAACTTAGCGTCATCATTTCGCATCATGATCGCACCGCCCCGAGGACCTCTCAGCGTCTTATGGGTCGTAGTTGTAACAAAATCCGCGTGCGGCACCGGAGATGGATGAATTCCAGCAGCCACCAGTCCCGCGATATGAGCGATATCGGTCATAAACCGGACGCCCATTTCTGAAGCCATCGCACCGAGCCGGGCAAAATCTATCGTCCGAGGATAAGCGGAGGCGCCAGCGACAAGCAGCTTCGGCTTGTGCTCCTTCAAAAGCTTATAGACTACGTCGTAGTCGATACGATGAGTCACGGGATCCACGCCGTAGGGAACAGCGTTATAGATGCGACCGGAAACATTTACTGGAGAGCCATGCGTAAGATGCCCCCCATCATTCAGGCTCATCGCTACGAAAGTATCCTTCGGATCGAGAACCCCAAAGAACACCGCCAAGTTAGCGGATGCACCCGAGTGGGGCTGTACATTGGCCGTTTCGCAGCCAAAAAGCTGGGTTAACCGCTCGATCGCGAGCCGCTCCGCCTGATCTACAACTTCGCACCCTCCGTAATACCGTTTGCCTGGCAAACCCTCCGCATATTTATTCGTCAGTGGTGACCCCACGGTCTCCAGCACCGCCTCAGATACGAAGTTTTCGCTAGCGATCAACTCAAGGCCCTGCTCCTGGCGCCGAGTCTCACGGACAATAATCTCATAGAGTGCTGGATCTGTTTGTTGGAGGGCATCGAGCATAGAGCCCGTTCTGCCTCCGGCGAGGGACGTGAATCAAGTTAAGCTTGAACTGGAACGCAAGTTATCGGCCCCAGGTCTTTGGCTCTTCATCGGTAGAAGCGTCATCGAGTCCCTCTCGAGCCTCTAGCTCCACGCGTGCTGGCGCTGGGACCTCGGTACCGTTGATCCGATAACCAATGAGGTTCTGCTCGGTCTGAGGGACTTCCCCTTGTCCATCAAGAATGGCCGAGGTTGTTATTTTTACAAGTCCTACCCCTCGAGCCCATGTAAATTGCCCCTGAAGAGTGACTCTATCGTCTTTCCGAATCCGTGAGACCACCTGCAAGCAGTCCTCAAATCGCCCAACAAGACACTCACAAGGTTCCCCCACCGAGACTAACTCATAGGTCTCCACCACCTGTGGACTTATCATCGCGTTCCAATACCGCCCAACGCTAAGCGGTGCCCGAATCAGGTACCGATGCCGGTCCCGAAGCCCCCCCTCGGTAAACTTAAACGCGCCGCCCGAATCATCCACAAAAAAACCATCTCGATCTTGGTAAAGAATACGAACCGTGCGGCGCCCAGTTTGTCCTGGAAAGCGGACCGCATAGGTCCACTGATGCCCCCTTGCTAGAGGCATATAAGGCGCAACTTGGGCCACCGATTGCGGTACTACCTGCCCTGAGGTTACACAACCGGATACCCCACTCACAAACAGGGTCACGCAAAAGGTCCGCTGCATAGACGGCGACATCCTACCTCGGCCAGTATCTTAGCAGACAGCCAAAAAAAAGGTTCTTGGCGCCATAGCCACAATGAGACAGACACCGTCGAAAGGCCGACTAAGGCGTATCTGTACCCTCCGGCTGTGCAGATGACGCCGTGGCCCGCGGGGGTGAGGGGTCAGCCTCGGAGACGGGGCACTGGATGTACCCGGCCGAGGGGCTCGAAAGGGGGGGCGAAGCCACCGACCTCGCACACGACCATGCCCCATCTTCAAGGCGGAGAGGCCAACGCCTCTTTTGCTGCCGCTTGAACCTTTGGGTCAGGATGGCCACTTTGCACGGTAAACAGGTATGCTTCCGCTTCTTTGCCCCCCAATTGTCCCAGAAGAAATACCAGGGGAACGGTAGCGGAGGGGTGGCGAGAAATCGCGTCAATAATGGCCCCCGCCGATGCCTTAATTCCGAATTCGACCAGTGCTGACGATAGACGAATAGCCTCTTGCAGCGGGGTCGTATCGTCCTTCAGACGGGCCACTAACTGAGGTGCCAACCCGACCAACTTGCGCTGTCTTGCTACCCGAACAACTTCCGCACGAGCGTGTGCATCCCCTTCCAGTAAGGTCTTAACGAGGAACGGTTCATCCGCCTTGGCCAACCGGATGGAGCGGTTTAGCCGGGTGATTAGTGCGTCTATTGCTGAGGCGACCAGAGGTTCACTGCCACTGGTTGCGGGCATCACCTCTACCTTCAGGACCTCAGCTACATATCGTTGCTGGCGATCGAGGGTATTCAACTCCCCAGAAAGACCTAAACCACGCCGTACCCACTCTGGGCGTTGGTCCGCCGGTCGCTCGGTGACCAATTCCACCTGCACCGTCAACTGCCATGCGTTGTCGTTACGCGAATCCAAGCGAACGCTAAAACCACTCAGTTTACCCGCGTGTTCGCGCAGAGCAGCACGGCTTTGGTCCATATCGATCACAAAACCCGGCGTACTGCGCAGAGGCAAAAAATCTATGTAGGCGATCTGATGCCGGGAGTTACAGCCGATCAGTAGAGCTCCGAGCACAACAAACCACCACCGCGGTTGGATTGGGTTCCAAATGCCAGGCATTATTTCTATATACCAAGCAACAAGCGAGTACCAAAGTTGTGGGCCAGCCCCGCATCAATAATTTTTTGTCGTTGGGACTCTACGTCGTACTCGACCCGAATATACTCAAACTCCTTCGTTTCGGTGTCGAAGAATCCGGCACAAGCCCGAGGATCATAGTCTCGTGGCTGTCCGACCGACCCGACAGTGATGATGTACCTCAGCCCGTCGCGTAAACTAAATTTGGGCGCAACTACATCAAGCGCTTCGTCCGCCGTAAGAGCAAAGACCTTCGTCAGATGGGAGTGTCCGATGAACGTCACTGAGGCCAAGTCTTCTTTCAGTCTCGCGACCTCCTGCGCCTGCTCAAGAGCGAAGATATAGTCATATTCTTCTGGTTGTAGAGGTGAGCCATGACTCAATTCTATATCACCTTCAAGGCGGTGGGTGTATGGTAAGCCTTTGAGCCAAGCAATATTTTCTTCACTCAGTCGTTCCCGACACCAGTCCAACGCATCTCGTGCCGCATCATAGTAATAGGAATAGTCCATACGGCCGGCCACCGCAGCATCATGGTTACCTAGGAGTGTAACTGCGCATAGCTCACGTACACGATCGCAGCAGGCCTGCGGCTCCGCTCCGTACCCAACAATATCCCCGAGGCAGTAATACGCATCTACCCCCCCTCTTTCTTCAAAAACAGCTAGGATGGCCTCCAGGGCCTCTATGTTCCCATGGATGTCCGAAACGATCGCATATTTCATTGAGGGACTTTCAAGAAGTTAAATTAGGTCAGGAACGACTGGCTAAGTATCAAAGGTCTACATCGGCGGGTCAAGCCATTTGCGATAACGGTCCTAGTCTACGAGTCTTGATCATGGACCAACAAGGCTAAACGCTCGACCTCCTCCTCCAACAACCTAACCTGGCCGCGTAGCCGCAGCACCCGGCGCCGTAGCCGCAGCACGTCCTGACGAGAGGGCAGGCGTCCCACGTGCCACAAGCTCTCTTGGAGCTCTTGAAGGACCGTACGCGCCTGTTGCAGGCGACTGATCGATATGATGAAGCGTTCCGGATCCTCACAGCGCCTCAGTCGCTCTACCACCCTAGACAGCATTCGAAACTGGAATGGGCTACCCACCTCATGCATTATGCCACGCAATCGTCTGAGACCACCTGTACCCATCATGTACTTGCTTCCCATCACCTCGGATGACTCATCAACGCAGTTCTTCTTTCACTCTGCAGCATCAAGGGCTCGCATATCCTGATCGGATACTTCTACTTCATCAGCTATCCATGGCTCGTCCTCGTTCAGGCGCCATGTCGACGAAACCGGTAACTTCTCCCAATGAAGCGTGGACCGATAGGTTTCCCCATGTTTTCGAACGGTGTAGGTATACTTTAGGTCCATCACTTTGGCCGATATGGGTACCTGCGGAAACCACAGCGTACCGATAGCCACATAACCGGGGAATTGCCCGATGCGCGTACTCGGATCCTGAATAAAAACGACAGGTATAGCGCTACCTTGGGCTTGGCCAAGTGGTTTCCACAGCGGGGCTTTCGGGTCTTTTCCAGCCCGACGACGGCGCCGCTGCACTTGAACATTCGGTGCAACCTCTTTCCAATATTCCAACACCAAGTCCTGAAACGTGATGGGTGTCTTAGGTGTCACCCCCCAAAGGAAAAACTGAGCTGCAACCAACGGATGACCATCGGGGCCACGAATGCGTCTCATCCCATAGATACTCATGCGCGTCCCTCCCTTTCCCGGTGAAACCAAGTCGGAAGTCCAATTATTCGACAATAGGGCTTCATAGGCTTTACGGGTCAGGGCATACGCTTCGATCCGGTTTCGATGCTCCGCCTCAGTAATGTCGCCGCCTTTGAGTTGAGCATCAGCGGTCTTCTTGTGCGCCCCTATGTCGAGCCATGAGGGGTGGTTCACGTAAATTTTGTTAAGCGCTGCTTGATAGACGGCAACCGCCCGACCAATACCCTTTCGAAATTCCCTCTCTGAAGTGTTGGCCACTATTTGCTGAACCTGGGTGGCAAACTGGTCTTTGATGTCCTTGAGCTGCGCCTCGATCTCCGTACGAGCTTTTTGGTTCGCTTGCTGGGTGTACAGATAGCTCACTCCCACCAAAGCCGGAACAATAAGGAGGACTTTGCTTACCAGCCCCTGCATCGAGGTGACCTAACCTAATTGCTGAGCGGGGGCAATCAGCGGCGTGAATAGGTCTAAGCTCCACCTTGAAAAGACGCGTTCTGCCGCACTTTGCATCCACGGATAGCGAGCAAATCGCCAGGCCCGCATCCCCGCATTCAATGCCCCGTGAACGTCGAGCTCTTCTCGATCACCCACATGCACCACCTCGGCCGGCGACATTTGGAGCTGTTCACACACCGCTTCAAATGGACCGGAATGGGGCTTACAGCCGCCAAGGCTATAAGCCCCCACATGCGCAGACCACGGAAGATCAGCTAGCCCCAGCAAACGTACCTTGGGTAAAGGATCAAATTCCGACAACGTCGCCAACCGAAGTCCCCGAGCCGCCGCGACCTCTAAAGCAGCTCGAACACCGGGGTTAGGTTGCATGTCTTGGGTTAGCGCCCTAGGGAGCAGCGCTCGTACCCGAGATAGATGTTCCAGTGCCTCGTCTATAGAGATACCCAGTGACGGAGCCACCAGCTCTGCCTCCCGATAATGAAGTGCCTCTTCGTGGCCCAATGGGGGCTCTCGCCGAATTTTTGCCCTCGCTGCCATGAGAGCAAAAATTAGATGACGCTCATGGCGCAGTCGCCATGCCACTCGAATGATCTGAACCCGGTAGAGTGTGCCGTCAACATCAAGCGATAGTCCTTGAGCCGGCGGCAGATTCAGGGTCCGCTTCATGGACTCTCCAAACGTCCAAACACCCCATCCATGAGGGTCGTGATTTGTTTGTGGGCCGCCTGTGCCTCCACCTTCACATCTTCGTGACGAAGCGGCCCCTGTTTTATGCCTGCAGCCGGATTGGTAACACAAGAAATCCCCAGCACCTGAGCCCCCATATGTACCGCGGCAATCACTTCCAACACCGTAGACATTCCCACTGCATCTGCCCCTATGCTCTTCAGCATTTTGATCTCAGCCGGAGTCTCATACGCAGGCCCTAATACCCCCGCATATACCCCCTCCAAGAGCTGTAACCCCGCATCCTCAGCCACTTCGTGAGCTATTTTCCGAAGCTCGGGGGAGTACGCAGCAGACATATCCGGAAAACGAGGCCCAAAACTCTGTTCGTTGGGGCCCAAGAGAGGGCTGGTACCAGTCAGGTTAAGATGGTCCCGGATTAACATAAGATTCCCCGGCGCCAAATCCGACCGAATACCACCTGAAGCATTAGTAATAATGACCGTATCCACCCCCAGATACATCAGACTTCTAATCGGAAGAACCACCGTGTTGGCAGAATGGCCTTCATATAGATGCGCTCGTCCTTGGAGACATACAACCGGTACGTTGTGCCAATGACCATACGTAAGTAGCCCGGCATGCCCCTCGACAGTGGCCTGTGGGAACCCAGCAATAGATGAGTATCCTATGGAGCCCTCTGTAGTCAGTGCACTAACGACTGTCCCTAAACCAGAGCCCAACACGATCGCAACCTTGGGTCTAAAGCTGACCCGCCATTGACGGGCAAGCTCGTGAGCCGTCAATGCAACCTGTTGCCCAGCCATCGTTTGTAACTTCATTGTTTACCCTCTTCTATACGATCCAGTACGAGAGGGCGTTGTGCAATGAATCCTTCATTAGTGATAATTAAGGCTTGTTGGAGTAGCTTTCGCGCCTCAACCGTCCCATAGCCATCTCGATGGGAAAGGCGCGCAACCACTTCACCCCGTTTCACGCAGTCACCGATATCAACCATCATTTCAATGCCTACGCCAAGATCAATACTATCGGAGGCCCGACCACGACCCGCACCCAAGCGCATGGCCGCCCAACCTACTTTTTCCGCGTCAATCGCGGTGATCGTTCCTTCCTGCTCCGCACCAATTTCTTCTTGATGAGGTGCAGAAGGAAGCCCTGACCGCTGTTCCACTGCTCGCGGGTCACCCCCTTGAGCCGCAACCACTTCTTGGAACTTTTCAAACCCCTTACCACTGTCGATCGCTTCCATGAGCAGAGTACGACCCTCCGCCTCACTCCCCACACGCTGCCCCAAAATGAGCATCTCCGCCCCAAGAATCAGAGTAAGCTCCCGTACATCGTCTGGGCCACCACCTTGCAGCACCTCGATCGCTTCCCAAGTTTCGTTGGCATTCCCCACCATTCGTCCCAGTACCCGGTCCATATCAGTGAGAATCACCCGAGTCGGCTTGTTCGCTCCCCAACCGATGGCGGAGAGTACCTCAGCTAATGCTTGAGCCTCGGAAAGTGTTTTCATAAACGCTCCGGAGCCAACTTTGACATCCAGCACCAGAGCATCAATCCCTTCCGCGAGCTTCTTGGACATAATACTCGCCGCGATCAGTGGAACACTCTCTACGGTTGCCGTAACGTCACGAAGGGCGTACAAACGTCGGTCTGCTGGCGCTAACTCTGGAGTCTGACCGATCAGCGCCAAGCCATGTGTCTCCACTAACCGCTGGTAGGTAGTGATATCCTGCTCCGTCCGAAAGCCAGGTATGGCGGACAACTTGTCTAGCGTTCCCCCAGTGTGCCCCAGCGCCCGCCCAGACATCATCGGTACCGGCACTCCACACGCAGCCACCAATGGGGCAAGACAGATCGATATTTTGTCACCCACGCCCCCTGTGGAATGTTTATCTACCTTGACACCTTCAATACCACAAAGATCAACCGTGTCTCCAGAACTGAGCATGGCCTTAACCAACGATGAGGTCTCTTCGTCACTCATTCCTTGGAAGAAAACGGCCATGCAGAATGCAGCCATCTGTTCGTCACCCACATCGCCCTCAACATAGCCGCGAATAAGATGCTCGATCTCCTCTGGGCATAGCCCAGCGCCATCTCGTTTTCGCCTGATCAATTCCGAGGCCCACATAACAACAAGGGTCCTCTGTTACATCAAGACTGGCAAACCAAACGAACGGACGCTGACGTTCCTAATCGACTTGCGCCCGCTTCAATCATCGTCTGTGCGTCCTCGAATGTCCGGATGCCACCGGAAGCTTTCACTCCACAGGCCGTCCCAACCACCGAGCGCATAAGACGAACGTCCTCCGCCTTCGCCCCCCCCGCGGCATGAAAGCCGGTAGATGTTTTCACAAAAGCCGCACCGGCGCCAACCGCTAGCGCGCAAGCAATGACTTTCTCCTCGTCAACCAAAGTTGCAGCTTCAATAATGACTTTGACCGGGGTCTGCGGGACCGCACTCACCACCGCATGAATGTCCTTATGAACATAGTGAAGCTCGCGAGCCTTCAATGCACCGAGATGGATGACCATATCGATCTCGTGCGCCCCCGCCCGAACCGCTTCTCGAGCCTCATAAGCTTTGGTCGTGGAAGCTTCCGTCCCAAGCGGAAAGCCCACAACGGACACAATAAGGGGGGATGAACCAGCTAACGCCCGGCGGGCGTCCGGCACATAACCCGGAGCTACACATACCCCTCGAAATTGGTGCTTGGTCGCTTCGTTGCAGCAGCGCTCAACATCAGAGCGGGTAGCTTCCGGTTTGAGCACCGTATGCTCAATGTACTGGGCAAGATCCCCATGCTTCATAACATCTGCTTATACCGCAGATATCGCTGGGACCGAGTTCAAGCTTCATGCGACTACCCTCGGCTTTTGCCTCACTACGTAGACACGCCCTAAACTAGCAAAGCATCCATTTTGGGCGGTACAACAAAGGCCAAATTAATTCTGGAAGAATCAAGAAGCGGTCGCGTAGCGGCGCATTGCCCCGCAGAGAAGCAGGCTCTTGGGTGCTACCCAAGGGATTTCTGCTGTAGGCTCTACGAGCCGCGCTGAAAGATGAACGGTAACTCAATCTCTTGAGGTTCACCTCTAAACTGCGGGAATCGCCAGTTTCGAATACTACGCTGAATACATTTCCCAACCACACTCCCTTTAAAGGAAGGAGATACAATTTGCGTGTGAGAGACTTTGCCTTTGGGCTGTACCTCTATCAGTAGCTTAAGCTTCCCCTGCAACTTCTCCCGAGCCTTTAGACTTTGCTCATAGCAAATGCGAACCGAGGCTTTTTTCGAAGCCACAACTTTCTGAATCGTAGCCGCATCCAAGACCTCCACATCTGGAGGAGGAACAGTAAGGTCAACGCTAGGGCCTTCGAACCGGGTCAACTTATCCGGGGCTCGCAATTTTGTATCCAACCCATCGATCGATACCGCATGTAGTCCACCCCTTTGTGAACCTCGGACGGAGGTTGGAGATGGACGAGTATCCACGTAACCCTGCTGCCCAATGTTATCCAACATATCTTTTGAACTACGCTTCCGCCTGGTCTCCGCCCCTCGACGACGAATCGGTTCAATGCGCACACCGTCCACAAGCAGCGCATAGTTGCCATCATCATTGCGCTCAGATGTATTTTGAATAACCGCAGTCGTTTCCCGAGGAGCCGCAAATGGATTACCGATACCGGGAACAGAAACCTGAAGAACCCCCACTATCCATAACCCCAGAATAACCACCATCGCGGATAGTGCCGCCGTACCCAAGAACATCCAGAACCGAATTTTCTCCGCAGCGTCTGGCACCCCTGCCGCCGCCACAAAAAATTTTGTAGATTCAGCCCCAACCACCTCTTCGGCACTCGCTCGGGGTACGTTCGCGAAAATATCATCACTATCCGCAAGGGACTCATCAGCGAGGGAGGCCCCCAGTGCCCTAGCTGACTCAAGCGCCTTTTCCCCCCCAGCCCCAGTGTCTTCTGCCCCAACTGATGGAATGTTTGTCAAAGCCTCTGGCTCATCTCCGTCTGTATCCGCCAAAAGCACCTCACCACCTTCCGGTGCAATCGCTGACTCGCTCTGACTCAGGTCCGCAGTCCCTCGGGCAGAGGCGAAATCAAGGACCATACCCATCGAGCTTTGCCGTGGTTCCGCCTCTAACGGAACCGGCGGTGGATCCATCAAGGCTCCGTGTCCAGTCAAATGCGGTGCCAAATCAGGCACGGAACGGACACGAGCCCAATCGAGCATCCCATCATGCCAGACATAGTGGCGCCCTTGTATTTCTCGCCGCTGTACCTTGGCCACCAATTCAGCAAAAACAAATGGGCCGTGTTGCTGTCCGTCTATCGCCACGAACCACTCGTAGCCTGCCAGTCCTAGATCGCTCGGCACGGGTGCAATACTCGTCGGCATATCGTCAGATTCACCACTTTGGACTCCCTCCATACCCAACTCATAAGAGGCGGCAATCGCTGCAGAGCCGCCACTTCGCGTTGGGGAGATGTCATCGGGAGCATCAGCAGCCACTGGAGCAATCATCGCTTGGCTGCTCGGTTCCCGCCCCAAGAACTCCCGAACCAAAATCTTAGCACCGCACTTCTTACAGCGGATCGTCAGAATTTTGCCCCGAACCTTTTCGTCGGAGATCTGATACTTCGTATGACAACTACCACAGAGAAATTTCATGATCGCTCTCTGATGCGCACACTCTCCGGCCACCTCTCGCTGAACACAGCACCAATTGGATGGCTAGCACGGATAGCGTTTGGGCACTTCCTACAGAAGATCCACCAGGTGCGCTTTGATAGTCTGGCGCACAGCATCGGTTGGACTATTCTCTAAAGCTCGCATCCACATTTCCACCGCCTTCGCTTTGAAACCCTGCCGTTCGTACAATACGGCAAGATTTTTGAGGGCACTAAATTGATCTGGTGCCAGCTCGATCACCCGTTCATAGGACGATATAGCCTCATAAAAACGGTCAGAGGCATGCATGGCTGAAGCCAAAACGAAATGAGCTCGTGGCTCAAAGGGATCCATATCCACCGCTCGTTCTGCGGCAGCAACGGCCGCAGCGGTGTCACCAGCTTGCAATTGATCCAGAGCATGTTTTGTAAATCGAACAGAATCCCGCTGTGCTCGCTCCGCTTCGGGAGCCTTGGGATGGTTACCAGCTTTGGAGAGGGCTTGATCAACTCGATGGAGTACCTCCTTTAGACTGAAAGGCTTCTCAATGTAGTCATCAGCACCATAAATACGACGCACATCCTGACTGAAATTCCATCCGGTATAGATCGCGGAAATCATGATAACCGGTATGGACCGATAGTGTTCGGAGCGTTTGATGTGTTGACAGAGTTCGAAACCATGGATTTCGGGTAACATAGCATCTAACAGGACCAGATCCGGCGGATAAGTCCTAAGAAGATCCATGGCCTGTCGACCTCGGGTGGCCGTCATCACCTCGAATCCGCGCCTACCAAGTGATAAGCTAAGGATTTCGAGAATTTCTGGTTCATCATCCACCGCAAGAATACGAGGTTGATCGTCTTTGTTCCTCGGCGCAGGCTGAGGCGCTGCTGGGAACTCATCCAATGCCGAAACCGACACCTCCGGTTCTATCGGACGCTGAGGTGAGGGGCTAGGCTCCGATTGGATAACCATGATCGTTGATGTTTCGGCGGTCCCTTCCGGTCCTTTCCAAAACGCTTCCCCCCGAGAACGAGACTCATAAGCGGCAGATATGGCCCTTTCTAAGGATAGACGGGGAACAACAAACGCTAAGGTACTCCGTCCACTCGCAAAGGTAATCTCATCAATCACCGACTTTTCGTCCGGATTGGCAATACCGAGCTTGAGGGCATTAGCCCCGGAGAACGCGAGCGGTAGCAACCTATGACGGGCAGCAACTTCTTTGGGAACCACATCAAGTACCGCGGTGGATATGGTACTTGCGGATATATGTACGGCCGGCAAACCAAATTGCTCCGCAAGTGCCAAAGCCACCTCTCGTTCCGGCAACAAACCCATACGTATCAAAGTAGACCCCAGCGGCAGAAGCGAGCTGCCTTGGGCTTTGAGCGCATCATCAAGATGTGCCCGAGAGAGCACGCCCCGTGTCACTAGTATGTCGCCTATCCTCTTTCGAGGAGGAGAGGGACGCATCGCCTGGCTTCTCTCATTCACACTAGCACCTCTCGTAGAGAGTGCCTCGTTGAGCAAAGAATCGCTACGTGCCCCAGGGGCTGGCGACGGTAGACTTTCGGCGAGCGGTTGGTCCGACACAATTCGTGCATTCGGCCTGGTTTCGCCCTTGCTAAGCTAGCTTCAGCTGCGATTCCTTGATCATTCCAAAACGACACAATCACGCGTTGCAATCGATACCATCTATTCCGGTTTATTTACCGATATAGGATATTCGATATTCCTAATTTGTCCCTTATATGGACGCCATTGAACTTTCTTAAGCAGCTCCTGTAAACAGGGTTGAAGTAATGACCGACGAAGAAAACGATCCGCTAATTGCATGTTCGTTGCCCGCCCTTGGTTACTGATGCTGAACCGAAGAACAACCTTTTTCGGTACAGAAGCCCCATCACGACGTAGTTGGCCGCGTATACATCGAGCAATCTGTGGGAAAATGCGCTTCATACCCGTCATCACCTCCCGATCAGACAAGCGTTTTCTGTCCGATGCTTGGCCTGATCGACCGCGCCGCTTTTTGCCTGCACGACCCCGACGTTTCCCAGATACGCTCTGAGAACGACCTGATGAGTTAGGTGAGCGCTCTGAGGGATTGATCTTCACCTGCCGACCGTTGTCTTCAGCGGGAAAAGAAACCTCTGCTGGCCGTCGAGTCGTACTCAAAAGGGCAGAAGCAACCGATTTTCGTCGCCCCTTGACCGGGCGAAGCCTAGGTAGCTTAGGAGGCTCACTGCGTACAATGGTGAGTAACTGCGCCACCTCCGCTTCAACTTTCCGCTGTAACTTAGCTTGTTCCAACGCTGCCGCCACCGTCCTCCCTCCTCGAACAAAAGCGTACATAAGCATCGAACAAACTACAGCAGCCAGTCCCGCTCTCAAAGCCCATGTCAAACGCCGGACACGCTCCCGGCGGCGTACCTCGCGAGCATCCGCTTCCGCTTTCTGTCGTCGCCGCTCAACCTCCAGTGCACGCTCAACATGAGTTTGAAACACGGCGTAGCGCCGCATTTCACGAAACTCTCCCTGTTCTTCACCAATGAGTGTTTCACCAGAAATAGATCCAACATATAAAAGCTCAAGTAACTCTTTGGCACTTATTGGACCGAACACGCCCTCTTCCGACCGGAACAACCAACGGGAGTCCAATCCGTACGCCTCATTAGGAGCGGGTACGAGATCGAAAAAAGCCTCAGAGTCCGAAGCCATGCCCTTTGAGGGCACCTTAGACACTCCGGAGGACGCAACGACAGTATCCTCATTCTGGCGTCCCATAGATTCCAATGGTAGCAAGCCTCAACCGGCTTGGCACACGACAAAGCCCTTATCTGAAGAATCCCTACGAGCTGTGAGCAACTCGGTACACATGACCCAGCGGGCACAGCGTCTCAGGGCGCGCAAAGCGGTCAACAAACACCAAATTGCCGATTACGCTGCCGTGCTTGCCTACGATGGCCAAGCATTTGCGGGGTACGCTCGCCAGCCGAACATGGTCACCGTCGAGGGCAGCCTTCGGCATGTACTCTCTAAGTATATTACTGGTTTTAGGCGACTAGCGGTGGCTGGTCGTACCGATCGGGGTGTGTCTGCAGTTGCTCAGGTGGTCAGTTTCAGAGGGGACTATCCACAGCCCCTAGAAGAAATTTCTCACCACCTCAACGCGGTGCAATCCGACGCCTTGTGGTGTCGCTCGCTGCAATACGCACCGTATGGATTCCACGCTCAATTTGGGGCCACCCGACGTCGATACTGTTACCTTCATCCGGCAACACAAGAAGAGTGGGCTCGAAGTTCACTGATCAACACCCAGCTCACAAACTTAGAAGGCAGACGGTGCATGTTTGCTTTTTCTCGGGGTACACGTCCGGGCGCTAGTACTATCCGCCGCATTTATCGATCCCGCTGTTACCCAGCACATATCAATGACATACCGGTACTCAATTTCGAGGTCGAGGCTCAAGGTTTCCTCCGAAAAATGATGCGAGTATTGGTAAGCACCGCACTTAAGCACGGGCGCCATACCGAACCCCCGGACATCTTATGTACCATTGCTGCTCAAAGAGATCGTCGACTGACCGAACACCCCGCGCCCCCTGAGCATCTACGATTTGCGGCGGTACATTTTGACCAGTGGAGCCCCTTGGTAGGTTGGTAATGATACCGATACCGTGGATGTAGAAACGGAAGGAGCCTCCGGGGTGAATCCTAACAGACGGTACGGCGTTTCACACAACGCCAAGCCCGCACCCAATAAAAGGGCCACAAACGCCGTCAACCAGAACCATCGGGGCCATGCGTTATGACGTAGGGGCTCCCATGCCTTGTCCGCCGTCTTCTCAGTTGGATAAAAAGTAGCCGTAAATGCGGCCTCAACCAGCTGCGAAGCTGAGCTCCCTCGATCAACCGATGAGATCAGGCGTTGTTGGATCTCCCTACGAACCACCGGTCCGGTATACTCATCCCTACTCGGCATACCAGCCGGCTGTACAAGAAATGGCTCCACCATTCGGGGCATACTCAGTGGGTGAGTGCTGATGAATCCCTCCTCAAGCATTTGCGCCAATACATTGACGATCATTTCTGGGGGCTGTGCTCCCATGACCGCCAACTCAGCTACCGACTTTTCACCATCCACGGTTCGCAGAATGCTCACCGCGTAATCAGGCAAGTCGGGGGAAGCCATCATTTGCTGGTAATGGGGCCATAAGCGCTGCGACAGCCCTAGCCCCACCCTCTCGAGCATGTTCAAGAGGATGTGCGCTCGTTGTTCAGCCGTCCACCAAGTGGGCAGCCACGCCGGAACCTCTCGGGTCGAGCTATCACGCCCCCCCAACGATCCTAAGCGTTCGATCTCCCCTTGCTCGGCTAGCGCCAGCAACATCAGTCGCTTCTCCAACGTCCCCACATCTCGGCTGTTCGGGACCAACTTTCCGTTCGTGAAACTAAACTCCACCACCGTCTGCATCCCACGCAGATGAAAACGGAACCGGCCCCCCTCAGCCGCAGCGGCCTGAAGAACCTCAGCTACCCCCGCACGTTCAAATGGTGCGCGAACACTCACTGGCTACTCCTCCACTACGCTATGATGCGCCCGTGCGTATTCACAGTCGGCGATATACGTTTTCATGGGAGATCCCACTCACCGTCCTCGTATGCTCCTTTGCCTGTAGGAATGAGTCCCCATCCCCACCGGTCAAAGAGCTTGAAATTACACCGCCAACCCCCATAACCATCAACCCCCAAGAAAAGGATCTCCTTTTCACCTTCCGTGATCCCACAACCGACAAGTTCCAAACTGTCTCGTCCGTAACTGAGGTGCCCGAAGCCTGTCGACGCACTGTGGTCATCACGCCGCTAAACTTGCCTCCAGACGCCCGTGGGGCCGGACAATATGTGCACGTGGCAGACCTCACAACCCTTGACGGGGATGGAAACGTCCGGACAGCCGTTGCCAGTCGCTACGGCTTGGATCGCGGTATCCTCACTTCCACCGTAGGTGAGACACTACCCTCCTCATCAGCGCCCCCGGTGGTAGTATACTCCGCCAGTTGGTGCGGAGTATGCAAAAAGACCAAACGCCTACTGCAACAGCTGGGCGTCCGGTTTGAGGAACGGGACATAGAGGCATCGCGGTCCGCTCGGGAGGAGTTGGCAGCTAAGGCCCAGGCCGCGGGTATCCAACCGGGTGGTGTTCCAGTCATCGATGTTCAGGGTCGTTTGATGCAAGGGCTTGATGAAGAACGGCTCCTTGCTTGGCTCAAGGAAGCTGGTCTCATCAAAGATGGCTCATCATAGGCCAACCAAGAACCTTAAGGTGCTTGATACCGTCGAGAGCGCAAAGGATGTGTCCCACAGCGCTATTCTTCTAAAGCTCAGCCCGGAGGTCGTTGGCCTTCGGACTGAATTGTTGGACCACCAATCGAAATCCTGACTATTCCCGTCATCCCTTGGAGCTGGTCGGCTGTCGTCTTTTAAGACCCAACGAAGGTTACTTCAGATATCACTTGGGTTGAACCCAAGTTCCTGCTACTCCGCCGGGCTACGCCCCCCTGCGCGACCACTTGTTGATTCTTAGAGAATCAATTCAAGGGGTCTTTGCTGTAATACCAATAGAAAGTTGTTTTCCAAAGGAAAGTGTTTTGGCGTTAAACATGGTCAAAATGTACCAGCGCGGGTTGGGATTTGGCATTTGCCGTTGAGCAACTCTGTTGATGACCTACAATGTTATTGATTCTTTGGCTGAGAGTCGTTTGTGTTGCGCAGTCAGACCTTCAGGTGGCTCTTGCCTCCACAACTACACACGTAATATTGTCTTTACCTCCTCGACTGTTTGCGAGCTCTATCAGTGCCGAGCATACTTGATTCAAGTTCGAATCAACGGCTAGTGACGGTATCTCTGCAAGCTGTAGATATCCGTGCAAGCCATCACTACACAGCAGGAAGCGGTCACCCGATTGAAGGGGCACCACATATGTGTCGACCTGGACATACTCTCGCGGTCCAACTGCCCGGGTAATCACATTCCCTTTGAGTGACTTCCGAGCTTGTAAAGGCGTGATCAGTCCAGCCCGCATTTGAAGCTGTACCAAGGTATGATCCTCAGTAACCTGATACGCTGACTCGCCACGAATCAGATACGCCCGACTATCACCTACCGAGCCAATTATGGCCGTACCCCGAACCGACACCATCATGGTGATCGTCGTACCCATACCCTTTTGATCCGGCTCCTGTTGGGCAATACCAAAGACCATATACGCCGCCGCCTGGATCGAGCTTTCAACCAATCTCCTAACTCCAGACAACGTTTCATCACTCGGACAGTGAGCATACGCGCCCAGTATCGACTCTCCGCGGCGAATCATGCCACTGACCACCTCCACCGCCTCTCGCGCCGCGACCTCACCCGCCGCATGCCCCCCCATGCCATCTGCAACCACGTACAGCTGGAGGCAATCATCAGCCAGGTACGCATCCTCGTTGTGCTCACGCCATCGTCCTACGTCCGTGGTCGCCGCTGAAACACAGAACACCGCTTGCGAAACCTAGGTGGAGCTCCCAGAAACAACAAGTCCGCCAACAGCATAGGGCTAATCTTTTGGATAAATTGCGACTGTTCCATCCACTTGCCACGACATCCCGGACCGGCGTAGCAGCATTGTATGGTGACCCTGCTAAGTATTGCGATTGGCCTCCTTAGCCCTCTTCAAGCCGAGCCAGAGGCTCTTCCCCTCAATCTTACACCTGAATTGCCCAACAACGAATCAGAACAAACATGGGATGATCCAGAACCTGGTTCTGAGTCGCTGCGTCCATCCGCAACCTATACGGAAGAGTCACCCTCAGCCCTGAGCTGGGATGTCCTAGGCGGTGGGATTCCTGCGGATAGTATCTTACTCGGTGCCACCTCCGGGTTCTCGCGATTTGCCGAGGTCCATCTTGAGGCACCATTGTCGGACCAATTCACACTTGGCGGATGGGTAGGCTTCGATTTCGGCTACTGGCGACCAGACGGTGCGGATCAGGACGCTTCCCTCATGTTTGGTGCCGCGGCACGGCTCAGTATCCTTCACAACGAGCTGTGGAGTATTGGTGTGCGCGTCTCACCAGGGTTTGGTATTCGAACCTCACAAGGAAGCGGGTTTAGTCTGTTCGTACCCCTAGAGAGTCGGGCTCTCTACGCCATCGATGACCGATTACTGGTAGGTGCAGCGATCGATCTGCCTCTTCGGCTCTCGTTTCCCAGCGGATCCCCAGATTTTGTGACGGTCCCAATGATCGTAGGATTCGCGGGAGAATTTCATCTGATGCCGTCACTAGCCCTTCACGGAGTCTTCGGCTTCGGTCCCGCTTTAGATTCCCGTGGCGTAGAACCCTCTTTCCGAGCAACCATCGGGATGGCATACCGATTGTAATTGTAGGTGCTCCTCGAGCAAAGCACTGTGACCGGACCTCAGCTGAGACTCACGGAGTCGATCAGGCCCACTCGACCAGTGTGGCGTCCCTCCTCAAAAGAGGTGGCAATGAAAGCATCGAGAATCCGCTCTGCCAGCGACAAGCCGGTCAGTCGTTCGCCCAAGCAAAGCACATTGGCGTTGTTGTGAGCTCTTCCAAGCGCAGCCTGCGCTTCCACAGCCGCAACCACTGCACGGATCCCCCGAAATCGATTTGCGGTGATAGAAACGCCAATCCCAGACCCACACACCAACAAACCTCGAGAGTGAGTATCTCCTGTTTCTAGGTCTGTCTGCAGAGCCTTCGATACTGCGCCGGCGAAATTGGGGTAATCCACCCGCTCGCGAGAAGCAGCACCATGATTGACCACCTCATGCCCATGTGACTGCAGATAGGCTAGCAAATGCTCTTTGAGACCATACCCAGCATGATCAGACCCTACGTGGAACTTCAATATCATTCTCCATATCGCTTGAGCACGAGACAAACGTTGGTGCCCCCGAACCCAAAAGAATTCGAGACCGCTACGTGGACATCCAGAGCTTTAGATTTGTGGGGTGTAAGATCAAGATCACATCCCTCATCGGGCCGGTCCAAATTGATCGTGGGAGCAATCTTGCCGTGGATCAATGACTGGATACTGATAATTGTCTCTACCGCGCCCGCTGCTCCTAGCATGTGTCCGTGCATAGATTTCGTGGACGAAATGGCGAGCTTCTCGGCTTGTGACCCAAACACCTCTTTGATGGCCTCAAGTTCCTGAGTGTCCCCTATTGCCGTGGAGGTCCCATGAGCATTGATATAGTCAACGTCGACCGGTTGTACGGACGCATCATCCAGAGCTTCTCTCATCGCGCGACGAGAACCTTCGCCATCCGGCGAAGTCACATGATAAGCGTCCGCGGTAGCTCCGTAGCCGGCAACTTCTCCCAGGATGTTTGCACCCCGTGCCAGGGCAAACTCCAGCCGCTCCACAACCACTGCACCGGCGCCCTCGCCCATGACAAAGCCATCTCGGTCCTTATCCCACGGTCTTGATGCCTTGGTGGGCTCAGCATTCCGAGTGGATAAAGCCCTCATAGCGTTAAACCCACCGATACCCAAAGGGGTGATGGTCGCCTCAGATCCGCCAGCAATGACCGCATCTGCACCGCCCCGCCGAATCAGCTCTACCGCTTCCCCTATGGCGTGAGCACTCGTCGCGCATGCGGATACGGGGGACCAATTGGGTCCTTTAGCGCCGGTTCGGATGCTGATCTGACCCGGGGCGAGATTGACGATCAGCATGGGGATAAAGAATGGATTTATCTTCTTAGGACCGCGGGTATTAACGATTTCCGCATTCGTTTCTATTGTCTGAAGACCACCCAGCCCGGCCCCCATCAACACGCCTACCCGTTCAGCATTGGTCTCATTGATGACCAGTTGTGAGTGAGCCACTGCTTGGTCAGCAGCAACGATGGCATATTGTATGAATGCGTCGTTCCTCCGGGCTTCCTTGACCCCCAGCAACTGTCGGGGATCAAAGTCCTTAACTTCTCCGGCTATCTTGGTATCAAAGGCAGTGCAGTCCCATCTGGTAATGGGACCTATACCGCTTCGGCCTTCGAGAAAAGCACGCCAAGATGCTTCAAGATTATTTCCACAGGGCGTTATGAGCCCCATGCCCGTGACTACTACACGAGGTCGTCCTCGGTGGTCTGTGTGTTGCGTCATCGTTGTCCTCGTAGAGCCCCCAACATCCGACGCATCACTACGGCAGGATACCGCCCAGTTGTCCAGCGCTTACGGCACCCCTCCCGAGCGCACGATGCGCTGTATGTCCGAGACCCTCGCGCCGAATATCACTCAGGAAGCTTTGTGTTCGTTAATGTATTTGATGGCGTCGCCGACCGTTTTTATATTCTCGGCCTCTTCATCTGGAATCTCGATCTCGAAGTATTCCTCCATCGCCATCACTAGTTCTACAATGTCCAGAGAGTCTGCACCTAGATCATCAATGAAAGATGCGTCGGGTTTGACATCGTCCTCAGAAATTCCAAGCTGGTCGACAATGATCGATTTTACCTTATCTTCGATGGAAGCCATTGTTCTCTTTGCCTCTTGCTTTTGCGGATGTGGTAGACCACACCGCATCAAGATAGGCCGGACGTAACGCTATTCCGCTTCAGGAATCAACTCTGAATCCTGCGCTCCACATACACTTTTTAATTCAACAGCCTGAACCGCTACTCATCAAAAACATGAATAGCAGGAAGATTGCGCTTTAGTCCGGCATCATCAAGGCCATAACCAACCACAAAACGATCTTCAATCGTGAACCCGAGGTAGTCCACATGGACATGCACTTGGCGTCTAGCTGGCTTGGAAAGCAGGGCCGCTACTCGTATGGAGGCTGGATTCCGGGTCCGTAAGTTTTCGAGTAAGTATGACAAGGTTAACCCAGTATCCACAATATCCTCGATCACCAACACATGCTGGTCAGCAATAGAAAGACCTAAATCCTTGGTGATGGCCACCACTCCGGACGACTTCGTAGCATTGCCATACGAAGAAAGCCCTAGAAAATCACAACGTAGGGGCACTTTGATGGTCCGAACCAGATCCGCCATAAAAATGAAACAGCCATTGAGAATGCCCACCGCCACAAGAGGCTGTCCGTCATAATCCCGAGTTATGTGCTCTCCCATTTCACCAATACGTTGGCGAATCGCCTCTTCCGAATAAACGACAGACATAGGGGCGTGACTCATCAACTCTCCTCCTGGTTGTCAGCAGACCATGCTTTCCGGTAGCAGCGACGGCAAACCGCCTCGTACTGCTCTGTGGCGCCGACATTAATGCGCTCATTGCTGCGCGTTAGTCTTAGGCTGCGATGGGCGTTTTGACCACAACGAGTGCAAATCGCATGAAGTTTAGACACGTATTCTGCCCGCGCCATGAGGTCTGCCACCGTTTCAAAGGGACTTCCCCGGTAATCCATATCCAAACCAGCAGCAATCACCCGAACCCCCGAATTGGCCAGACACTCAGCAACCTCGGAGAGTTTGTGCTCGAGAAATTGGATTTCATCGATCCCCACCACATCATAGCCAAGCTCTAAGGCAGCAAGTATGTCTGCTGCGCACCGAATACTCTGCGCCGGTATCCGCTGTTCGGAATGACTAACCAGTGCCTCGGCCCCGTAGCGGTCATCTATCACTGGTTTGTACACAACCACACGTTGGCGGGCATAGTGAGCACGTCTCAGACGACGAATCAATTCTTCCGTTTTCCCGGAGAACATTGGTCCGGAGATAAGCTCGATCCAACCCGAGTGAGGTGAGGTTGCCATTTGCGTCTATCTTTACTGATTTCCGTGCTGGAGGCACATCTTCCAAGGTCTTTCTTTAACGTCGGCGTAGAACATTACTGCTTCTACACTCGGTAGGGCCTCGCTGCGCGTGCATGTGAGTTGAACTAGCAGGCCATCGGAAAAGTGGGATGGGTGATCCGCGAAGTATCTTTTCCGTGGAACGCTCTGGATGAAGAGGGCACATACAACCGACGAAAGGCGAAGCCGGTCCAGACGTTCCACGAAAAAAGGACCCGCGAAGCGCTTAACTCACTTTTCCGAGGGCCTGCTAGATGCTCAACTCAGGTGTACTTTGCTGTATTGAACACAGATGAGTAAGCTGGACAGCCAGCCAACTAAGCTGAGGACTGCTCGAATTTCCACCGGCTAACCCAGCCGGTGGAAATTACGGGTTGAAAGACCCGTATTTTTAATACGAAGGTGCCTATTTATCAGAAACAACCGGAACCGGAGGTTTTAGCTCACTAGCAATCTTTTGTGCGTCCGGCGGGCGAGGTAAGGATCGTCTCGGTATGCCTTCTACCGGCACCTGAAGAACAGGGTCAGCGACCTCCTTGTCATCATCAGGATCATTTTTGTCACTATCATCCGCCCCAACGAACCGAAATACGTCATCGTCAGCATCTCCGCATCCAACGGAGCTAAAGCTCATAACCAAGGCCCCACACAGGGCCCATCTTGCTAGCCACCACATTCCTAATATTTAACCCATATATCAGAATCGTTATGGATTTCTTCGAGAACCTCTACTTCTGGATCATCTTCGATGAGTTTCATTGTAGCAGGATTGACACTGAAGGCCCTCTCTCCAAACCATACAATTTCTGCGTCCGCAAACAGCTTTCCGAGTAATTCCGTCCCGTGAAGGTGCTGCTCTGTACCGGTCCTAAACTGATTCCAACCCGGCTTTCGAACGGGAAGAATCAGAAGCTGAGGAGCCTCGGCAACCCGCACCACTGTATCACCGCCAAGGTCATCACCCTCCTGGACCAGACTATCTCCACCCATTTCGGGCTCTGTATCCATGTCATCACCCTCCTCTTCACCATGAAGATGCTCAGCGTGCTGAACCCAAGCATTCACGATACCAGTATCTGCTCCTGGAGCCCGACAATGCTGAAAAGCGGGAAAGAATAGTGACTTAAACTTCATATTTTGTGGAATCGTAAACCGAATGGCGACATCGTAGTGATACTCATCGGACGCATTCACCTCATCGGAGCGTTCCCAAACGATAGCCTTGACAGCGTTTTCTTCCTTTTCGAATGTGGCTGCCCCCCCGAATGGTCCCACCACCGCTCGTATGCCAACCGTCGCCAACACCTCCGGTACAACAATCCGTACTTTGTACGTATCCTGAGATGGTATAGGTTCATCGCTGACGCCCTCAGAAGCCGGTTGACAACCATGAGGGATACCAAAACGAACCAACGCTCTACTCGTATGGGTTTCCGTGCTCTCCTCCACCGCACCAGAAGTCACCGACACGTGAGCCAACGATATCTCTGGTACTCCCACAATCATGAGAGGAACCATCGCAACCTGAAGCTTAAAAAATGATACAGCCATTGCTTGTCCAGCAGGGGTGTGATCCCCCGGGTGTGACAACACGTTGGCACGGTCAAAAAGTGGCTGGATAGGCGGTCTTTTGCCACCTCCACACATCCGAACAGGTGGCAATCTGCCACCCTTCCCCAGGAAAAGAGCATCTAAACGGTCGGCTTGACGGAGTAGAAAATGAACTATTTTCAGGCTCCGCACCCGAGTAGAAGGTCAGAGGCTTATGCCATTCACTACTGTCCCCTCTCTCCGGGGCCGAACCCTCACACCCACGGGATACCGCGTCATCTCCGCAGTCGGAGTTTGAAGACCGCCCTCAGCTCAATGGGGGTTGGGTTCCATCCCATCGGTTTCTG
>JAHQVK010000211.1 GCA_019634385.1 Myxococcales bacterium
AGTCAGAACGCGGTCCGGAGGGTAAAGACACGCCCTATCCTTACCTGAACGGTGTTATCCTGAAATGTCTGAGCATCCATTGTTCACAACAAGGGCACCGTGCCATTTTCCGTAAGAGACCCTTTGCAAGGCCCTATAGAATGGGTTGCAATCCCACGTATTCCAAGTAGAGGGTAGAAAAGCGCTCTCGGTGGAACATCATGAAGGCGTGCAGTACAGCAAAGCCCACTTGAATTGATTCTGTAAGAATCAACAAGGGGTCGCTCAGAGGGGCATAGCCCGGCGTAGAAGCAGGAACTTGGGTTCAACCCAAGGGATTTCTGCTGTCACTGGTCTTTGCTTAGAGCAGATGTCTTTCAATAAATGATGATTGGTGTGTGAGCTGGTTTTCAACGGGGAGGGTAATCCAAAAGATGGAGCCTCGAGGAAAGGCGGGTTCCACCCCGACGTTACCTCCCATTGATTCTACTAAGTGTTTAACGATCGCAAGGCCCAGTCCAGTGCCTCCCATGTCTCGGGAGCGACCGGGATCAATACGATAGAATCGTTCGAAGACTCGCGCGCGGTGTTCAGCACGGATTCCTGGTCCATCATCTTGCACTTCGAGCCGAAGCAAATCGCCTTGTTCCCCCGCGCGTACGACAACGTGACCACCATTGGGGGTGTACTTGATGGAGTTTTCCAAAAGATTGAGGAGGACCTGCTCTAAGACTTTGGGGTCTACTTTTACTCGTTGCTCAGGAAGTATTGATACTTCAATAGATTGTTCGCGTTGTTGGGCACGAGCTTGGATTGTTTGTACTGCCTGGTGGACCGGAACGGATACATCTACTTGAGATATGTCGAACCGGTATCGGCCAGCCTCAAGACGAGATAGGTCAAGTAGATCACCGATGATACGGGACAATCGTTCCGCGTTTCGATGAAGTGCCTCAACAAAGGTTCGGGCGCGCTCAGGATCTTCGAGAGCGCCGTCGAGTAAGGTTTCTGCATTGGCTTGGACAATACTTACCGGGGTTCGCAGCTCGTGCGATACGTTGGCGACAAAATCTTTGCGGATATTCTCTAAACGGCGAATGTCGGTCACGTCATGCATGACGATGACTGAGCCTTCCGCGTCGTGCAGAGGGATCGCGGTGGTCATGACATATCGCCCGGAAGTATTTTCGTTGAGAAGGATGATCTCTGACACACGGCCCAGTTGACTGCGCTCCATGAGATGGATGAGTGGGGAGACACAGACCGCATCAGATAGATCCTGACCAAGTGGCGGGGAGCGGAGTCCTAAAATACGGAGAGCTTCGGGGTTGGCGAGTAGCACTCGTTGTTGGTTGTCCACTACTATAACCCCTTCGCCGATACTGCTCAAGACTGTGTCAAATCGATTGCGGCTGGACGCGTACGTGGCCATGACCGTATCTATGGCGGTGCTCAATTGGTTGAGGGCGGTTTGAGTTTGTTCTGGCGACAGACTCTGGCTTGGTTCTACCTGCAAGAGATGTTGATGGCTGACGGATTCAATGTGTCGCACAATCCTCTTAATAACTCGGGAGAAGAGCGTTTTGTGGACATTGTGTATCGCTAAGACAGAGAGCAGACAAAATCCGACAACGATCCATAAGAAGAGACGGAGCTGATGGATGAAGTTGTCGAGCTGAGTGACCGGAGTCGAAACGCGGATGACTCCGCCTCGGTGGGGCACAGCCACGTTGACCCAAATGGGCTGATGGGTGGCGTGGTGGCGAGCGATTCCCACTCCACTCTCCATAGCTAGGCCAATCTCAGGATAGTTGGCGGCCGTTTGTGGCTTGGGAATAGATTCGAGGGGGATGTGTGAATCGGCATCCACGCTGCCGTCTTGGTTTACAATGGTGATGCGAGCTTCGATGGTTCGTGCTAACCGAACGACCAAAGCGTCCATATCCTCTGTGTTCTGGGTGGTGTTGAGGCTTAGGGTTTCCCGAGCGCTTCGAGCGTGTTGAACAAGGCGATGCTCAAACCGTTCCGTTATCAAGGGAAGAATGACCCATTCTAGGTAACTGATGGCTGAGAAGCTCGCGCAAAGTGAAAGCATCAACGATGCGATCAGAAGTTGGTTTTTCAGACCGATGATGCGCATAGGGCGGGCCAAACGAGTCATTCTGTATGGGGTCGAAAACGATAGCCTACACCACGCAAGGTTTCAATGTACTCACCCGCGGAGCCTAGTTTGTGGCGCAAGCGTTTGACGTGGGTGTCAACCGTGCGCGTGCTGACATCTGCTTGAATACCCCATACGTCGTCCAGCAGTTGCTTCCGTGATTGGACCCGACCTTTTCGAGACAAAAGCGTGGTTAATAATTTGAACTCGAGGGCGGTGAGTACGATCTCCGACTCCCCGAGCCACACCTGGTGAGCGTCGGGATCAACGCGGAGGTCACCGAAGGTCAGCTCCACACCAGCTTCAAGATCTAGGGTTTGAGTGCGTCGGAGCACTGCTCGAATGCGGAGAATCAGTTCGCGAACGCTGAATGGTTTGGGCACATAGTCGTCAGCGCCGACTTCAAAGCCCACCACTCGGTCGATCTCTTCTCCTTTGGCGGTAGCCATAACCACGGGAATGTGGCGGGTCTCGCCGATACTCCGTAGTCGTCGACAAACCTCGGTCCCAGGAATATCTGGCAGCATCAGATCCAGCAGAATAAGGTCTGGGTAGGGGGACTTCTGGGCGAGCATGATGGCCTCTTCGCCGGTGTAAGCAGCTCTTGTCTGGTACCCTTCACGCTCCAGGTTGTACTCGAGTGTGGTGGATAGGTCTTTTTCGTCCTCGACGATAAGGATGAGACCAGACATGAGTCTACCCGTACACTACAATAGGTGACAGCCAGGTGACGGATTGGGAGCGGATTCTTCTAAGCTTGTGATTTGGTCCCGACCGGCTTGTTCTCGAAGATGGGGCAGTGGAGTTGTCTGTTGGTCGGATGCAACCTTTTGTCGTTTTTGCGATAGTTAACTGGGCAGTTTGCTCCAGCTCACACAGCAGAAATCCCTTGGGTTTGAACCCAAGTTCCTGCTTCTACGCGGGGCAATGCCCCGCTGCGCGCCCATTTGAATTGATTCTAACCGAATCAATTCAAATGGTTTTTGCTGTATCCGTTCGTGATGTAAACGCTCTACCGTCAGTACCCGACAGCTCGGGATAGGGATTTGTCGCAAAATATGGGGTAAAGACACGTCCTTGTGGGGCATGCGATCCGTATTGATGGGGGTGAGCAAGCCCTGCCGTGCGGAACCTTCCCCTGCCGTGATGCCCGGTGATCTTCCGGTACACATCAGAAATTACTTGGGTTGAACCCGAGTTCTTGCTTGTACGCGGGGCAATGCGTAGCTGCGCGCCCCCTTGGTGATTCTAACGGAATCAATTCGAGTGGTCTTTGCTGTATGTTGGTGCAAAGGGCGCACTTTCCCGGTTCGTTGGGTTCTCGATGCATCGGGAAATCATCGCCTTGGGCGAGCGAAGTTGGTGGGAAGATTTACCCTCGATAGGTTCCGAGCACAGATCGAACTCGTAACTCGCGCCATTAGGGACCATGAGAATGTAGGGATGGTGGAGCGATTGGTTCTTGATGCTTCGAAGGTACCCCCGCTGTAGGCCAGGGACTGACGGGGTACCTGCTTCGTCAAATGGAAGATTACATCAAATTCGTATGTGAGGAGGCTCAGACTCGCTTAATGTAGCCGCCGGAAGGCGGTGATTCTCTTTGCTCTTCAGATAGTTAGCCCACAGTTTGAGCGTGCGGATGATGTTCTCATCGCTTTGAGTGCGGATGATATGCTCATCGCTTTGAGTGAGGTTGATGTGCTCTTTCGAGGGGTGGCGATGGGTATGGCGTCAGCGCATGTGTGAACTTTTCGATGACAGATGCATGGGAGTAGGAGATGGCAAGCGGATGCGCTTCGAGTCTCGTTTGGTCAACGTACCAATTCGAAGTACAGACGTGAGCAACTATGCGGGATGACCATCAGTCAAAGCGTAAAGGGCGGCGATCAAAGAAGGTCGCATCACCGCAAGGTGTTCAAAAGCCTGAGGCGGCCCGGCCGCGCACGGGCGGGAACGAGCACTCCAAGGGGCGGGTTCGCGGCGGAGCTTCCCAGAAGAAGCCGGTGTATGATCAGCCAGGTCGTTCTCGGCGCAGTCAGCCTGAGGTCGAGCATCAGCCTTCTTCATCGCGAAAGGGAGACCTTTTTCGGGGGCCGCGTGAGGGATCTTTGAGTGAAGCTGGCCCTCCTCGGGTGGAGGGAGGCGGCTCTCGTAACGATCGAGTTGGTCCGCCTCGTAAAGACCGGGGTAGTCCGAGGGACGAGGGTGGTCTGTCTGCGGCTCAACGAGGTGTTTCTCGTAAAGATCGGGATGATTCTTTTCGTAGAGACCGGGGTAGTTCGAGGGACGAGGGTGGTCCTCCTCAGGGGGAGCGAGATGGTTCTTGGGGGGAGCGGGGTCACCCTCGGGAGGAGGTGGGTAGAGCACCTATCTATCGACCGGACCGAGATGTGGTTCGGGTGCATGGCTATCGGGCGGCGGCGGCGGCGGTGAAGAACCGCCCCGCGGCGGTGGTCAGAGCATACGTGGACGAGGCCCACGCCGCGACCTACGGGGACATGATGCGGGTGTTAGCCACCCATCGGGTTGCGTACCGCTTGCTTCCATCGGAGGAGATGGTGAGGGTGGCGGGAAGTGGACATCATGAGGGAATATGTCTGCTTGTTAAGCCTCGTTCACCCCCAGATATTGAGACTTGGCTCCGATCCTGTCCGGCGGCGGCGTCGGCAATTGTACTTGATGACGTACGAAATCCGCACAATTTGGGGGCGATCATTCGAATGGCCGCCCATTTTGGAGTGGTGGGGGTGTGGTCTACGGGATTGGTGCCTAATCACGGAGCCCTTGCGCGGGTGGCAGAAGGGGGTGCCGAATCCGTGGATATCTTTCAGGTGACAACCACTGCTGTTATCCTCCCTCGGCTCCATCGGGCTGGGTTTGAGATTGTGGCTGCCAGCCCTAAGGCCAAAACTTCGTTGTACGCTCACCGGTTTCCAAGGCGGGTGGCGTTTGTGCTTGGGGCGGAGCAACAGGGCCTATCGGAACAATCCGCGGCGCTGGTAGATCTTAGCTTGACGGTTCCGGGCACTGGAACTGTGGAGAGTCTCAACGTGTCAATGGCGGCGGCAATCTTCGTTTCTGAGTATGCCCGTCAGCGTACGGAGCGTTCTCGCCGCCCGGCCCGGCCCGGTGCACCCAGTGCCATGCCGGACCGGTCTGAGTAGCTAGCAGGCCATCGGAAAAGTGAGTTAGGCGCTACGCGGGTCCTTTTTCCGTGGAACGTCCGGACCGTCTTCGCCTTTCATCGGTTGCATACGCCCGGTATGCGCCCTCTTCATCCGGAGCGTTGCACGGAAAAGAACCTTCGCGGATCACCCATCCCACTTCTCCGATGGCCTGCTAGTGAGCACTTTTGGGTGAGCGACGCTGTTGAGTAGCGAGTGGATGTGGGCCACGCGTAGTCATTGCTGGGTCAGCTTTTGACGAGCATCAACGGTCGAATGCCTTGGATCCGACGGCAGACGGTTTCAATCAACTTCTGACCTGCTCGGGTAGAACGGGAGTCGGTTCCAATCAACTTCTGACCTGCTCGGGTAGAACGGGAGGCGTTTTCAATCAACTTCTGACTTGCTCGGGTAGAACGGGAGTGGGCGTAGCTCAGTCTTCAGGTCGCTTGGCGACCGCACAAGGTTGCTCTGATGCCTCGGGACTGAGTGATGATGGGGGATAACAATAAGTTTTGGTGGGCTATGAAGCAGGTGGAGCACTGCCGCATCGATGGTGCCTAACGTCACATAGCTCATACCGCAGAAGCAAAGAAGATAAGCTGGATGAGCGGGTGTGAACCACAGTCCGCTCATTATTACCACCACCAGCCCCCCACGGAGATAGTCTCTGCCCCTGCTCTTAAGGGTCCGGAACGGGAGGTTCGATATTTGTAGGCAAGCAAAAATACAGGTAACTCCCGCAAGAAGGGCCAGGGGAAGATGCCCGGCTGAGGAGTTGAATCGCTCTTGATACGCCCACACCAGGGTCACGAGCGTGGTCCCGCTCATGGTTGTGGTGAGTCCTCGTACCCGTCCTGGGAATGCCCAGTTGTGACCAGAGCCTTCGACGTTGAAGCGGGCCAGTCGTAACGCGGTTGCAAGTACATAGCCGCCAGTAAGAAGAAAGCCAAACGTGCCCAACTGATAAATACACCCGGTCCAAACAATGATAGCCGGGGCCACGCCAAAACCGATGAGGTCGGCAAAGGAATCTAGTTGCGCACCCACCATGGATGACCGGCCAAGCCATCGCGCGACCCATCCGTCTAAGACGTCAAGGACACTTGCGAAGACAATCAACATGCAGGAGGTTGCCACCGTTGTTGGGTGGGGCTCGTTGAGGAGCCTCAAAATGGCTAGGAAGCTGCACAAAATACTCCCCATTGTGAACCAGTTTGGGGGATTGATGAGATGCTGAACCATAAAGCGAGACGGACTGTTTCTGCGGACAAGTCTTGGGGTGAATACACGTCCTCGTCCCGTGAAGACCAGGCCCAATGACTGGTGCTCGAGGCCGCATCTTTAGCGTCGGCAATGTCTATGACTTGTCCGTGATTCGCCAAAATCGGGTGGCAGCGGCCCGACTTTTATCGGGCTTGGTCAGTTGGGGGCCCGTCGTTCCGCTGGCTATGCTAGGGCGTGTCTTTACTCTCCGGCTGCGGGAATGCCGCCGTATACAGCAGAAATCCCTGTACTGCGTCTGTGAAGGTTCGGCCCCGGAAGGAGGGTAATGGATGTGCCGGACCGAGGGGCCGGAAAGGGTGGCTAAGCCACCGAGCCCTCATACATGTAGGAAACAAGCCAGAACACGGTCCGGAGGTGAAAGACAGGCTCTAGCTCCTTCGTACTGGTGCTACATTGACATTAAAGATAGGCAGTACGTGTGTAGTTGGATGTTCGTGGATAGATGTATCTATATGTGATCAACTTGAGTATACTGTCCGCTATTGGTGTGACCAGTTCCTTCGCTCTCATTGCCCGCTGATGTTAGAGACTCGCCCTAGCAGCCGGTTGATCTAGTCCTGCACACATCTATAGGTCGGTCTTTCCGTGAAAGGTCCTGACCACTAGCAGGCCATCGGAAAAGTGGGATGGGTGATCCGCGAAGGTTCTTTTCCGTGGAACGCTCTGGATGAAGAGGGCGCATACCGGGCGTATGCAACCGATGAAAGGCGAAGCCGGTCCAGACCTTCCACGGAAAAAGGAC
>JAHQVK010000212.1 GCA_019634385.1 Myxococcales bacterium
CCCTGAGCCAGAACCAGTCCCTGAGCCAGAACCAGTCCCTGAGCCAGAACCAGTCCCTGAGCCAGAACCGGAGCCAACGCCTAGTGGCTGCCGATTGAACTTAGAGGGCTTCGCCACGCTGCGCGGAGGCGTTAGCGGCGGTGGAAATGTGAGTCCCACCAACGTTGCAAGCTTCTCCGCTCTGCGATCCTGCGTCTCAGCTTCCGGGCCCCGTGTGTGTCGCGTGCAAGGGGTAATTGGAACCATAGGTGATCATGAGACACTTGATGTAAGATCCGACAAAACAATCATCGGTGTGGGTACCAGAGGCGAAATAGTGAATATGGAGTTCAGACTCATTGGTACCAGCAACGTTATTATTCGTAACCTTACCATTCGGGACAGCTTTGTTCCTGGTGACTGGGACGGAAAAACTCAAGATTATGACGGTATCCAAATGGATGAGGCCCGCAACATCTGGATAGACCACAATCACTTTACCCGACTGGGTGATGGATTGATCGACAGTCGTCACGACACAACAAATCTAACCGTGTCCTGGAATATATTAGAGGACCACAACAAGGCTTTCGGCATTGGTTGGACTGACAATGTAACAGCCGAAATAACCATTCATCATAACTGGTTCCACAACGTCAACCAACGCAATCCATCAACCGATAATGTTTTGCGAGCACACCTGTACAACAATCTGATGGAAGACATAGACTCTTACGGTAATTGGGCCCGCGGTCAAACCAACATGGTCCTCGAAAACAGTGTCTTTATCAATGTCAACCGACCCCACTACTACGACAGTGGCTCGTTGGTCGCGCGAGGCAACCTCTACCGCAGCACATCGGGAACTCGAGAGTCTTCCGGTTCGTCGTACTCTTTCTTCGACCCTAATAGATTTTATTCCTATAGGCTAGATCCAGCATCACAGGTCGAAAGCTTGGTGCGAAAGTGTTCCGGACCGCTCCCCGAGCTGGGAAACTAAGATAAAACTATATGATCTTGCCCTCGAGAGGGCATAGCTTGCCTCGGTGTTTTACAACACCGAGGCAAGCCGTTTTTCCGCCTATCTTATAATAAGACTACATTCAAAGCGAAGTATGCCCGCTTTTCTTCCTACAGCAGAAATTACTTGGGTTGAACCCAAGTTCCAGCTTCTCCTCCGGGGCAATGGCCCGCTGCGCGACCCCTTGTTGATTGTAACCGAATCAATTCAAGTGGTCTTTGCTGTAAGCAGCGTATCCGCAAGTTTATCTAGCTTTGGGCCTAGCAGGACTACACTCAAAGCGAAGTATGCTGACTTTTCTTCTTAAGCAGCGTGTCCACAAGTTTATCTAGCTCCGGGGCTATAGCTGGGCCCTGCTGTGTTCTACGACCGTGAAAACTCTCCGCCACCCTTTTAAACCCTTCTTCTATGGAGATCTTTGTTGCCAGCTCACCCACAAGTGACGCAATTTTTTGATTGTTAAACAGGGTGGAAGGAGCTTTATCACCCAGCAGTGGTCCGCGCAGTCGAGGATCACATCGCACAAACTCTTCGCTTGTAAAGTAGACCAGCTCTGGCTCGGCACCCAAAGATCGGGCCATTTCCACGGTGATTTCAGCCCAGCTATGTACACCCTCGCCCGTAATATGATAGGCCTCGCCCAAAGCTTCCGGGTGTCCTATGAGCCGAACGAAGGGTCGAGCAAAGTCCTCAGCATGAGTAAGTGTCCACAAGCTGGTACCGTCCCCCATAACGGGAACCGGCAAACCAGCGAGCATCCGTTCCGCAAGCCAATCACCATGGTCTAGAAAAGACGGAAAGTTTCGGCGGTAAGTATGACTAGGTCGAACCACAGTGACTGGCAAACGAGCCTGCTGATGCCAAGAAAATAGTTTGGCCTCCATACGGGCCTTGATCTGGCTGTATTCCCAAAATGGATTAACCAGAGGCGTTCTTTCACTGATTACTGTAAACTTATCTATGGGCTTCGCATAAGCAGAAGCAGAAGAAATGAAGACATACTGCTTTGTTCGTCCCTCAAAAGTCCGTAGGTCGGTTTCAATCTGTGTTTCGTCAAAAGCCAAAAACTGACACACCGTATCAAAGGACTCAGAACCTAGATTTTGGTAGGGCGATTCCGTACCAAGCTCGCCATGGATGCATCGCACTTCCGGAGGGAGGTTTTCTTGGGTTTTTGATCGATTAAGGACCGTAACCTCATGACCAAGGGCCAAACTTTGCTGGACACAAGCGAAAGAGATTTCTCCAGTGCCTCCGATGTACAAGACTTTCATCGCGCCCTAAGACTTTTCGATTGAGGCCCCCACCGTCAAGAGTGCGTTCACGATACTTCGCCGCGCATCAAAAAAGATTCTGGTCATCCGCTCCGAAGACTGCGTCCAACCCCCAACTGGCAAACAGAGCGGCTGCGCATAACAACCACAAAATCTGGTGACGAGGCTTAACCATTCTATGTAAAAACGAGCGCAGCAAGCGTGGACTCAATTTCGTCGATCGTGCGATACAGCATAAATCACCTGGATTGAACCCAAGTTCCTGCTTCTCCGCCGGGCAATGCCCCGCTGCGCAACCCCTTGGTGATTCTTACAAAATCAATTCAAGGGGTCTTTGCTGCAATGATGACATTTTGAGCTCTTTCCCCCAGAGCATATGAATGGTAGGTGATATCATTCTGAAAAGACTTGTGCTCTACTCTCCCCTCCCTCGGCTTGCGACATTCAGCTTGAACATGGCGGCCTCCTTATGGCGGCCATCAGCTGGGTTAAAGCTAAGCTCGTGCCGCTTCTCTCGGCTTGGCTTCGCTGCCCCTCCACTTAACAATATCCGGAGATCTTTCAAAGCCAATGCATGGGTCTTTGGTGTAGCTTTGCTTTCTGGGTGCGTCAGCGGTCCGCGAAACAATACCCGTTACCACCAACCAGCCAACGAACCCGTGCTGCGGGTGGGAACAAGTGGTGACTACGCCCCTTTTTCTCATCATGGTAATGGTTTTGATATTGAGGTCGCACACCGAATGGCTCGAGACCTTGGTTATCGCATCGAATGGGTTACTTTTGGGTGGTCTGAACTCAGCAAAGCGGTGGCGGACAATAAGTTTGCAGTGGCGATGAGTGGCATCACCTGGACACCAGATCGGTCGGTCGCCGGATGGATGACTCGAGCCATCGGCGTCGGCGGTCCCTGCGTATTACGTTGGAATGGAGGCCAAACCCCGGGCAAAATCGGAGTTAATCGAGGCGGCATTCTTGAGCGTTGGACACGAAAGCACTACCCACCTCAACGCATTCTCACCGTTGATAACAATCTTAGTCTTCCCCAACTGCTCTCTGACCGGGCAGTTTCGGCGATCGTGACCGATCGGTTTGAAGTAGAGCACTTCTCCCGGCCCGGCTGGCAGCGGATTTGTGAGCCGGCCCGGCAACGCAAAGTCTATTGGGTCACGCCGGCTTATGCAGCCGAACTCGGGCCACGCATGGATACCTGGCTCGAGAAAAACGAAGGTCTTGTTGCTAATCTAAGGCAGCAATACTTCGGCGCTGCCACCCAATGGACCGCGGTTGATCACCTGATCGATCTCATGACAAGAAGGTTGGCGTTGATGCCCCTGGTTGCCGCCTACAAGCGAACCCACCGACTACCGATCGAAGATCGCGCCCGCGAAGCAGTTGTACTCCAGCAGGTACTCGCATCTGCAAAGGAACACCAGCTCCCCCGTACGAGCACTGAACAATTCTTCCGATTACAGATACAACTAGCGAAGATCGTGCAAATTAGGGCTCCCGAACCAGAGGCCATCATTGATCTCCAGACAATCTTGCGGCCTGCTTTGTCCGCACTTGGACCTCGTATTCTGGATGCTCTAGTACTGGCGCAGCCAGCCCTTTCCGCCCTCCGAATTGAGCAACTTGACTTGCTGAGCCCTCTGCTCACCCCAAACGAGCAGAGGGAGCTTCTGGAGGCGCTTCGGTTGATGGCCCCGGTCTCTACCAAACCAGGATGATAATTAACAGCCTGTTGATCTAGCCCTGCACGCATCTGTCGGCCGATCTTTCCGTGAAAGGTTCTGACCACGAAAAATCTCTCCTCGGTCGCGTACCGCCAGGTACGCTCGCCTCGTCGTCAGAGCGTTTCACGAAAAGCCTGGCTCGACAGCTACACACATGGCCAAATCAACCGGCTGTTAAGCGAAGCCGGCGAATGATTGCAGCTTGCTCTACATGCGGTTCTCGTCAAACACCGTGTGAAGCGGCACCGAGATCATCTACAGGCCAAGGTTGAAGACAAACTTTAGGTGAACTTAGTTGTGCAGATGTGCAGTATCGTCAGCCGCCGAAGAAGGTATTGCTCGGAAAGTTGGAAGCGGAAAGTGCTCAGGTGAGCGATACTCGATGTAAACATTCCCCGGAAGTCCGGGAGCCCCATTGTATCCATCTTGCCCATCTCTCCCATCTCTCCCATCTCTCCCATCTAGCCCATGTCCTCCACCCAGACCTTCACAGTGTATAGCGCTATCCCCACCATCTCCGCCATCTCCGCCATCTCCGCCATTTCCACCATTTCCGCCTCGGCCCGGTAGAGAATAGACAGACGTCTGCGCCCAAGTATTTAGGCTTTCGCATTCATCTGGCTCGCATATTAGCCATACATTAATATCTCCGCCGTTTCCCCCGCGGCCACCATTTCCCCCACGGCCGCCATCAGTACCGTCAGTGCCATCCCTGCCAGCGCTAGAACATGAGGCATCCGAGCCATCACTCCCGTCCACGCCATCCACCCCATCGACTCCGGCTCTACCGCGACGCCCCTGGCTCGCCACCATAAATTCGCTGCTTGCTTGGGGATCTACCACGACAAGCGCCGTCCCTTTTGCCTCCTGGACTTGTGCAACCACGTGCTCACGGTACAACCAAAGTGCAATGCTCAGAATCGGGCCTGAAGCACCATAGTCTCGCCCTTCGTATATCAGCGACTGAGGGACTTCGAAACGTAGTGGCATATGCTGCGTAGCTGATTGCTCATCGAGATGTACCAGAATACCCATGTCGTGAGATGCCTCGAGTAACTCTAGAGCTTCAGTGCTAGTAAACATATCCTTAAAGCGTACAACCCCTTTCGTATCTAACGAGATACTATTTCCTTCTATTCTCAGTGCGTCAGCCTCTACGCATGGTGTGACCTCAAGCTCTTCTGCCGGGGCACAGACCGTCACTGGTTGATCTATATCGTCAAACTCAAACCAAAGCCAACCACGCAAAGGTAGCGCTGGCACCAGGTGGGCCTTGTCGCCATACGAAACAAGAAGCTTAGATTGGTTATCTTTTGGTTTCTGTCGAACAACCAACGTCCGGAGGTTTTCAGGTGGTTGAAACCATAAACGCTTCAGAGCATGACGGTTACGATCAATTCGGTTTTGTCCCCACTGTTTCAGCCGTTGGAGCACCCCTTCCGAATCATCACGTATGCCAGAAAACAGGCTAAGCTCGAGACGACGCCGAATACGTTTGACCAAGACCGCTTGCTTCAATCTGGGATCTTGCAGACGTATGTGGAAAAGCTTTAAGGTACTGTCGTCAGATAAACTATCAATGACCGAGGCGGTCACCGGTTCTCCGTGCCAACGGGCAAAATCGAGTTCGAGACCATCGTACAATGGTTGTATATGCTTGCGCCGCGAGCGGGAATACCGACGGAAATTTAGTCGCTTGTCCACCTCCGCTCGCACGATCGATGAATATTCCACGCTCAGCGGTGTCAATAACAACAGGCTCTGTAGTGCCTCGGCCATTACTGGAGCAGTCTGCGTGTCTACGAACGCAATCTGCTTGGTTACGAACATCTTCCGATAGACGCTCACAACCGCTTTCACTGTTGCGGAGACTGCCTCTGGGGCAACAGCCGTAAACATCACCTGGACGCAGTCATGAGCCAGCTTAACCGATATCTTCCGACTTCGCGCCGCTTCAAGCACCTCTTCAACAATTCTTGGGCTCACATCGTTCAACCCCTTGCCATACTTAGGGGCACAAGCCTGAACATCGGCATTAGCCTGCTTGAGATAGTGAATAAGGGACTTACCGGACCGCTTCCCCGAATCAGTAAATAGTTCACTGGTATTATATGGATACTGAAGTTGGGTCTGACAAGACGCAAGCAATCCTATGCTGCATAGACAACCCAGCCAAAATGTTTGAGATAACAAGTGACCAAAACCACACTCAAACAACGCCGACCGACCCAATCCCCCCTTGAGCCTGAGTAAGTGAACAGTCGAAACCATACAAAGGAACTTGGACCAGATACCCTAAGTATTCAAACAATTGCGAAAACGCACAAACCAAGCATCTGCCACTGGACTTGTCATAGTGGAAGGGTATCACACTAGTGATATTTATTAGCGTTGTTACGACAGCCTCAATCCCTTCATAGTTCATGTATAATGGTAAATAAGACTATTATGCAAAATACCGTCTACACAAGGCGCTGGATTGCTGGCGTTAAAGCTAGCGTCGGCGGAAGACTCCGTCTGCATGCATGACGACACGTTCATCTTCTCTTGCGCCCTAATTGGAGCTCTCGGTCTGGGCGCACAATGGATCGCGTGGCGACTTAGGGCTCCGGCAATCGTACTGATGTCCTTAGCTGGACTCACCGTAGGACCACTCTGGGCTTCACTGTTTGGTCACCCCCTACTGAGTCCCAGTCACGAGTTTGGTGATCTTCTACGGCCGATCGTATCCTTGGCTGTTGCCATTATCCTATTCGAGGGAGGACTCGCGCTAAAGTTCGAAAACCTCCGCGATGCTGGCCCGGCGGTACGCCGTATGGTTTTCTTTGGTGGCCCATTCGCTTGGGTGCTGGGAACACTGGCTGCCCGATTTGCTGCCGGCTTAGATTGGTCCAGCTCTGTTGTGTTTGCCGGAGTCATGGTCGTGACCGGTCCTACAGTGATCATCCCCCTCCTCCGCCAATCAAAGCTGGGAGGACGCGCTTCAGCCGCTCTGAGATGGGAAGGTATCATCAACGATCCGATCGGCGCCCTGTTTGCGGTGGCTGCATTTGGGGTTATCCGAGTGGCCTCAACCGATAGTTCCACCCTGGGCACCGTCATGTGGATTCTGTTCGCAGCAGCCATCGGAGTCATTCTCGGTATAGCTTTTGGCACAGGCATAGCACATGCCTTTAGAAACGGTTGGACCCCGGAGTATCTCAAAGCACCGCTCATCTTTGCATCCATCATCCTGTGCTATGCACTGTCAGAATTGGTGGAGGCCGAAACGGGTCTAGTTGCCGTCACAGCCTATGGGATGACACTTGCCAATTCACGCCTCGCTGGCCTTGATGAGTTGCGTAAGTTCAAAGAAGACATCGCCGTTGTCCTCGTCTCCAGCGTGTTTATCATCCTAACCGCAAACCTCACCCCAGACATTATTCTTCAGGCTCTAACTTGGCGTACCCTGGCCTTTCTCATCTGCATGCTCTTCATCGTGCGGCCAGTGTCGATCCTGCTCTCCACCGCGGGGACCCTCAAACGCAGCGAAGCCGTATTGCTTGGTTGGATCGCCCCACGTGGCATTGTTGCCGTTGCCGTATCCGGCCTGTTTGGTTCGTTACTGGAGGAGCTCAATCATCGTTCTACCTTTGACATCTACGGTGCCCAGCAGATCACCCCCCTGGCCTTTGCCATGGTGTTCACCACCGTCGTTGCCCACGGATTCACGATCGGCCCTTTTGCCCGCTGGGTTGGGCTGGCACGAAAGGAAAAGCCTGGTGCGCTTTTAGTGGGGGCAAATCCTTGGAGCACCAGCCTTGCGACCACCCTGAAGTCATCAGGCGTGGATATCATCCTTGTGGACTCGAATTGGCGAAGACTCAGACCAGCACGACACGGCGGACTCGAAACCTTCTTCGGTGAGGTCTTATCGGAGGACGCAGAGATACACCTCGATCATACCCGGTTCGAAAACGTGCTTGCGATGACCGCCAACGATGCCTACAACGCACTGGTTTCGGCCCATTTTGCCCCTGAATACGGCCACCACCGGGTGTTTCAATTATCCCACCAAGACTCTGATGACGATGACCCTCGCAGTATAGGCATGAGCGCCCGTGGGCGCACCCTCATTAGGCGGGGTAGAACCTACGACGGATTGGTTCGCGACCACTATCGGGGATGGACGTTTTCCAAAACACCACTTACCGAAAAATATACCCTAGACCAATTTCGAGCGGAACGACCACAAGTTGACATTCTTGCTGAAGTTCGGCCCGATTGCTCCATTGTCTTTCTCGGGCCAAATAGGGAAGCGCGTGGGGGAGCAGGCACGGTAATCATCAGCTTTGGACCACCAGAAACAAACGAAAAGCCCGCGAGTTCAACAACCTAGGGGTCTATACCCCCAAAGTATCTATCGATTTTTCATCCAACCATGACTCATCAAACATCGCGTCGCTAAGATAGATAGTAAACTCACTGACATCAGGGCGAAATCGGAGGGAGCGGTCGCGCTGCCTCCGGTGGCACCCGACCATCGGGGCCCACAACCTCAAATTCTTTAGTCAAACGCAAGTCTGCTGAAGATGCGCCCACCATGACCGTAAAGCGTCCGGGCTCAGTCTTCCAACGCCGATCGACACCAAATAGCTCCAGATGCTCAGGACGGAGCTCAAACTCAACGCGCTTCCGCTCTTTGGCGGCAATGGCCACGCGCTCAAATCCACGCAGGCTTCGCTCAAATGTGGTGATGCTGCTGTACTCGTCACGCAGGTACAGCTGTACAACCTCTTCCCCATCACGAGAGCTCTCGTTGATCACATCCACAGCTATCCGTACGGCTTGACCTATTTTCGCCTGTTGAGGCTCAACCTTGAGGTTCTCGTAGCGAAAGCGACAGTAACTAAGCCCGTGCCCAAATGGATATAGCGGCCCCTCTACCTGTCCGCCATCACGACTTTGAGAGCCTGGTTTGAACGGGAAGTTGTACGGCACCTGCCCCACCGAACGGGGCATGGTAATCGGTAAGCGGCCTGCTGGACTATAATCACCAGCAAGCACCTCTGCGATAGCGGTACCACCTGCTTCACCGAGATAGCCCACGGAAAGCACTCCATCCGCATGCTTAGCCGCAAAGTTGGCGCTCATTGGCCGCCCGCTAGAAAGAATCACAATCAATGGTGCCCCGGTCGTGTGAAGCGCTCGCAGAAGCTCATCCTGGTATCCAGGTAGATTTAGGCTGATACGACTGCTGGACTCACGACTGATCTCACCAGGCTCTCCAACCACGGCAATGACCGCATCAACATCTCGTGCGGCGAGCACAGCCGCAGAGATCGAAGCCGCTACTTCGTCCGGCATCTTTTCCCGGTAGATGTCACTTTCGGGAAAGTTCTTGTCTGTCGCGTCCACGCCCTTTTCGTAGCGGAGCTCAACTTTGGGAAAACGCGCTCGTAAACCATTGAGTGGAGTGACAAACTTGAGGTGCTGAGGAGCGTAGCGGCTCCACCACGCCCCGGGATTGTTTGCCAACGGCCCAGTTACAAGGATCCGCCGCAGGGTCGGCGGCAAAGGAAGTACCCCATCCTTGTTCTTCAACAAGACGATCGCCTCTCGGTTCGCACGCTCGGCAATCTTCTGATGCGCCGGCGAACGAACCAGCTTCTCGGCCAAATCTGGGGCCACATGGTACGGCTGGTCAAAAAGGCCTAGCCAGAACTTTACCCGCAAAATATCACGCACACGGTTGTTGATAGTCCGCATCGACAAACGCCCACCACGCACCAAAGCCCGCAGCGGTTCGACGAACTCCTCAGGAAAGGTGAAGTTGGTCCGCACATTCAATCCGGCCTCGACCGCCTGGGCTATAGCCTCCCTAGGGGTTGGAGCCACCCGGTGCTTGGTGTGGATAAACTCAACCGCACCGCTATCAGAGACAACATATCCACGAAAGCCGAACCGTCGCCGCAACAGGTCAGTCAAAAACAGTGAGCTAGCTTCCACCGGCACCCCGTCATAGTCGTTGTAGGAGGCCATCACGCCAAGCGCCCCTCCATCGATAATCGCCCGGCGAAACGGAGCGAGGAATACGGTCATGACTTCGCTCCAGGTAGCCTGCGGGTCCGTTCGCGCATCACCATCACGGCCCCCCTTCGGAATGCTGTAAACCCCAAAGTGCTTCAATGTGGATACAACGCGCTGCTCCTGAATTCCCAGAACCTGCTGAAGACCCAGCTCCGAAACAAGAAAGGGGTCTTCTCCATACGTCTCCACCGTTCTGCCCCACCGCGGATCACGGGCCAGATCGAGGATGGGTGAATAGATATTGGTATAACCCAGCGCCCGCGCCTCTCGACCAGTGACCCGCCCGATCTCGCGCACCAAGTGCTTATCCCAGCTCGCTGCCACCCCCAACTGGGATGGAAAGCTGGTTGCGCGCGTGTGCAGCAACCCTCGAATACCTTCGTTAGTAAAGTCTACGGGAATACCAAGCCTGGTTTGCTCAATAAACCACCGCTGTACTTCGTTGATAGCCCGAGTATGAAGCGACCAAGGATAATCATGAACGGGGTCAGATAGCGAATGCTCCTCTCCCTCATTGCCATTCGCATGTTCGTCGATGTTACCAATTCCGTCGACCCAGACCCGGCTTTTCCACTTCTCTGTGGGAAGTTCATCCTGTAGCACTCGCGCGTACCCGTAGAGAGTGGCCATCTGCGCAGTTTTCTCTTCGAGCGTCATCCGGCCCAGCAGATCAGCGATGCGGGCCTCAACTGGCTGATGCGGATCTTCGTAAGGGTCTTTTTCGCCGTTCTTGTTTAGATCAATATAGTCCGCATGATACACCGGTCTTAGTTTGTCCGGCCGAACAAACACCTCAGCCGGAGGCTCTCCAGCTTGTGCCTCCGAGGCCACAGCCATTGCCAACAAGGGAAAGGTGGCCCACCACCGCGTCGTGCCGCACATTGACTCACCCTAGCAGCTTCGCCTCCACCTCCAGAGTACCGCTCGCTCAGGCATGAGCCGACTGAAAGACCGCGGGCAGAGCGAACGCTTTTCTATCCCCAGTCGAAGTCCGTCTGCACACATACTTGTTACCTAGCATGGGCAAAAAGCTTTCCATGGAAAGTCTCGATGCTACAGCAAAGCAGCGGGGCATAGCCCCGCGGAGAAGCTGGAACTTGGGTTCAACCCAAGTTCTTTCTTCTGTATTGTATAGATAGACGGCCCGGCGGATAACTATTCAACCCGATCAGCCATCTCCGAACCTACCGCAACCGTTTGTCTGGCCTCTAGTTGTGCAATACGTTCGAGGAATTGACGACCTTTGACCGGATCCGCCATGTGAATATACGCAGCCATACCTTTCAGCTGGGCTAAGCTTTCTGGGCCATCCCGATCATTCTCTCGATTCTTAATCGCCGACCGGAGCTGGCGCACGACTTTTCGGGGTACCCGGACGGACACGTCTGCGTCAGATCGATTAACCACAAGACCAGTGACCTTCTGACGTCGACCGGAACTGAGTATCTGGGTCTTGTTAGGGTGTAATTCGAAACCTTCGTCGGTCACAATCCCCCTAATAATTCCAAGCAAGAGCCCCACTGAGGCCTCCCCTGGTGTATGCCACGAAAATGTCAAATCGTCAGCGTATCTAGTGTAACACACCCCGAACTTTTTCGCTAAACCGGTGAGCCGATCATCCAGGCGAAAGCAGGTCACGTTGGTAAGGGACGGGCTGGTAGGCGCCCCCTGAGGCAAAGAACGAGGTCCCACCGCCACATAGTATGTCTTATTGGCCCGAACTATTTTATCGCGGGGACACTCGGTGCATAACAACGCTAAAAGCGTGGCCACCTGCTCTCCGTACCCAGCTTTACGAAAGATACCTTTCACACGAGGGAACGTAATAGTTGGATAAAAGTCTTTGAGGTCCGTTTTTACAAGCACCCGCGCCCCGGCATGTACTTGGGCACAGGTCACCGTACTACGAGCAGCCAAAAAACCATGAGCCGCTCCGTGAACCGGTAAGTGTTCGGTTATCTGCTGCGAGATCCATTTCTGTACCCTTTTGAGCTCCGGCTTCGGCGCACTGATCAACCGTTCCGAACCGTCTCTTTTGGGGATCGTCCATCGATGGTAGTGCGTGCCCGAATCGACTTCCCGATGAAATACTAACCACCGAAGACGCGGCATCGGTAGATCCAAGATTTCCGCAAGTCGACGTGCATCGGGAATTTCAGGGACAGAATTTGTCGCCCGACGCGCTGGTGGATCAACAACATCGTAGCGATCAATATCGGGTGTATCGTGATAGAAAACATCAAGGCCTACATGGACAAGGTGCGCACGACGATAGGCTGCCCAAGCATGTTGGGCGAGCCTTCGACGCACTCGTCGTTCCTCATCCCGCCGCGCCCTATACTGTTTCTTTTCACGGACAGAAGGCGATGATGGAGCTTGATCATCAAGAAGCCCCTTTTTGGCCAACTCCTCCTGAATCCAATAATGGATCCCTCCTTTAGCAGCTATCGCCGTCCATTCAGGGAGATCGATGTACTCTGAAGATGGCGGAGTACTTGATTCGGTCATGAGGTATCCGTTTCTGCACCGAAGAAAAGAGGGAGAGAGAAAGCCTGGCAGTGACCTTCCCACTGGGGACACGGTAGCCTCACCGTGCTAAGTGCCACCGGTACTAGGGGTGTCTCGGCCTAAACCCCGGTTGCGTGGTTGATCCAGCTAGGCCAGACACCCCTAGTACCGGTGGCACTTAGCACGAGAACAGGCTACCTTGTGGAGAATGCTAAGTTAGATAGACTAGATGGCGCTACGCCATCCTGGTGCCGAAGCACATACTCACTTCCAGCTGAGCTTTCTCCCTCCCAATGTGTAACTATCTTTGTGCTCATAGATTGGTTCAAATATTCTGTCAATCTCTACGTGTCATTCCTAAGGCGTGTCTTCAAACTCCGGCTGCGGAGATGACGCCGTAGCCCGGGTTTGTGAAGGGTCGGCCCCGGAGGGAGGGTACTGGATGTACTACAGCAGAAATCACATGGGTAGAACCCAAGTTCCTGCTTCTACGCCCGGCTATGCCCCGCTGCGCGACCCCTTGGTGATTCTTACCGAATCAATTCAAAGGGGTTTTGCTGTAGGCCGAGGGCCCCGAAGGGGTGGCGAAGCCACCCACCCTTCACAACTGTGGGATACAAGTTAGAACGCGGTCCGGAGGTTCAAGACAAGCCCTAATCCAACCTCCTGCTACTTCGCCCCGCTTCGCCTCGTTACGCAAACCGATTTACACCTTCGATGAACTTCCCAAAGCTCACCAGACCATCAATATTATCCCATTTCCATAGAGCTCACATCAATAAAACCTTTTTCGCTCAGGCGATCTAGTCGCCCAAAATACTCAGCCTTAGCCTCTTCCGCGGTCGCAAATACTAGTCGCTGCATCCGCATGTTTTCTATCTTCCCCCACCGCATCAACACCCGGCAGTCATCTAAGGACATGCGGTACATCATCGTTCCCATCGCATTTCGTCGAAGAAATGTGCGGGTCTCCACCCGAATCAGACTCCGACCGGTTGTCGTCATTCGTGCTTTTTCTAGAGCTGCTTGTTCACGTTCATACAATATGCGTAGTGCCATCATAGGTACGCTCGGCCCCTCTTTCAGCCCTGAGCGCCGAAACTGAGGGCTAGTACATGTCGCATCCACCGTTTGGCCATCACGATCGATGGTAAATGAAGTTTGGTACGTGCGATGGGCGCGGCGATCTTCCACTTCCCCTTCAATAGTTATTCCTTGGTTCCCAAGATCATGAACCTTAATCAATCGCACCTGCCCATCAACTTCTAGTAATCGGTGAGCGGCCTCTTCCGTACTATCTCGATAGCGAAGCTGTTCAACATCCGGAGGTATCTCAAACATCTCTCGCAACCGAAACTCTTCTTTAGCAAAATCATGTACCACCGTTGCAGCCTGCATCGCAGTAAGTAGCACCGAACGCACATCCATTTTCTTTTTCTTGGATGTTGCCACCAGCGCATCCAGGGTCATCGGCCCCCGAGCCAGCAGCTGATGTATTTGACCCGATAGATGTTGATCCTGGCCCTCCGTGTGCAGAAGATCAAAAGTTGATACACCTGACCACCCACTCTCAACCCAACCAGACAGAGCAAGGGTGAGGGTCATACCCGGGAGATCAATGATATAGAACGCGGGCATGCCCGCCCCTGCCAATCTTACCCTTACCCGAGTAGCATGGGGAAGTAGGCGAGCTAACACCAATAGGCGCTTGCGTCCCCAGCTACGAACAACCAAGGGACGATCCCCCTCATAGACGCCCCCGGTCCCCTCAATAACCCGATCCCAAGGCTCTAACACCAACCGTGGCCTTGCGTTGGGAATCAATTCATAACGAAGGGCTCTAGGAGAGGTTTTAGCGTGGTGAGACCGAAGAATCCAAAGCACATTATATAGATCAACTGGGGCGATTTCGAAAATGACCGCTGCCACCGTAGATACCGCCTGAACCAACCCAAAAGAACGAATCCACGGATAAGGAACGTTGATGCTTCGACGCTCGGCTTGCTCAGCGGGAATAAACGCCAGCGTAGTTGGTCGATAGGAGCGAATCCCTGCTACGGCATCTACCAGTTGAGGCGTGATAGGTACATACGTAGTTCCCGGCATCGAATCTACCAACCGAAATGCTTCTTCCGAATGAAGGAACAATCGGGCATAGGTCGACTCGTCAGCAGAAAAAACCTCAAGAGCGAGTCCATCTGCATCCACAGTTATCATCGGTTCCATGGGCGCAGGCGAATGCTCTACACTCCCGTACCTCATCTCCAAGAATGCCTTCTGAGCAGCCCAAAGCTCAGAACTAGCTGATTTATCCTCATGCTTTTGCAGATAAGCCAGATAGTCAGACCGATCACGAGCCTTGAAGCGTAGATCGCTCGCCAAAATATCCATCATGGTGAGAAGCGCGTCCCGAACCACCCCCGGTTGCTGTAAATTCGCTGACCAATGGACCCCAGTTCGCACCGCATCTATCGGAACCCGTAAAGAGAAACAGTCATCGTTGACCGTCGCTTCTGGCTCGAGAACATGAGACACTTCGATCAACTTGGTAGCTTCAGATTCCACTATTACACCTCGTACAGCAAAGACCCTTTGTTGATTCTGTTAGAATTAACAAAGGGTCGCGCAGCGGGGCATTGCCCCGCGTAGAAGCAGCAACCTGGGTTCAACCCAAGGGATTTCTGCTGTATATTTATTCGCAATCCCACCATCTAGCTCACCCAATAATAGATATTCATTCAGCCCATCACCCGATACAAGCCTACTTATCTGACCGAGCAATCATATTTTTGGTAGGATCTTGGTTTGTTCCGAGCAACTCTACTTTCCATAGGTTGCCCGCCAGCATGCACCCTCTTCATCAAAAACCCTCCACCGAAAGACTACTTGCCACGAACTATGGCTGCTCAAGCAAATCACTCGGTGCGAGAGGACAAGCTTTCAATGCTCGTTGAACCCGACGAATGGCCTTAAATGCCGCTTTTCGTATAGATTCAGGAGTTTTTGCATCCTGTAAGATAGTTTTTAACGCTCCCTCCGCTACCGAGCTCCGCATCCGTCCGAGCGATTCGACGGCCATTCGACGGGCTACCGTTTCTCCGGGTTGCTGGGCCACATCAATCAGCGGAGTTGTTAGTCCCCCACCAATCAACTTTGGCAACACCACTCGACGCGCACCATCTGAGCCAACTATACCGACAGCCGCCTGTTCCATCGCAGCCGGCACTAGCATCTCTAAGGCAGCGCTGTCCCCTACGACCGCATTTTCCAAGATTTGGACCGCTCGTTCTGGCTTCAGACCAGCTAATGCACTCGCTGCTCTCGTTCGTACCCGAGCATCAGACGCCGTTAATGCCTTCTCGATGGCTGGTACGTCTGCCGGCTGCCCCTGATCCCTCAACAAACAGAGCGCTTCACTAACCACAGAGGGAGGAGCAGCCTCGGGACCAGCAAGGGCCGCTGCCGCCCGCTCTCGGACATTCACCCCCAACCGGCCCGCTGCCCATAAAGCCGCCCGCCAGGCTTCTTCGTTTGCCGCCTGCTCGCTCTTCGAAGCGTAAGTCGATCGTCGTCCGTATTGCCAGGCTTGTTCGGAGCGTTCCACGGCGGTCACGATAGCCTCCGCAAACTCCGCCTTTTGGCTACTCCCTACGAGCCAAGCCGCTTCCGCTCGAGCCTGAGAACGATCACTTTTGAGCAGTTCCACCAAAGCATCTACCGGATAGGCCTCACGACGAATGAGCCCTTGACGCAGCAGACGCTGCACTTTCGCATCTTTCAGACCAGCAAGCCCGCTGACCAACTGCTTTGGGTCTCCTTCACGGGCTAAAAAGGTAGCCGCTGGCCGGCTGACGTCTTCGTACCGACTGCTCAACGCGTACATACCGGTGATACTGTTATCCTGGGGATAGATCGCCCGAAGCGCTTTCAGGGCCCCTTGCCTCACTTCTTCGTCCGATTCGTTCAACAGCTGCACAAGAACTGGCACCGAGGCTACATGAGCCCTCCTCGCCAACTCAGCTACCGCTTGTAGCCTACACTTAGCGTCCTCTAATTGGAGCTTGCTCTGGGCTATTCGCTCCAGAAACAAGCGACTGCGCTCATCCCCCGCATGTCGAAACCCTCTCAACACCCCGGAACGCGCTTCAGCTCTAAAGCTCAGCTCCATACTCCCGCCCACGCGGCTATAGCTCTCCAAACGCTCAAGATGTATCCACGCCCGCTCCTGGGCGGACTTTTTTGGAAGGCGGCACACAAGCATGCCTAGAGCCTCTGCCACCGGACCGACTAAGCTCTCGGCCTCCGGCGCGAGCTTCACCTCTGGATCAACCAAGCTCAGCAGTTCATCCAGGGCCCGTTCATCTCCCAAACGGCCCAGCCCATAGATCGCGCGTACCCGTTCTGATGAGACGCCTGCTTTCAACGCCAACATCAGGGGTAGGAAAGCTTCCGGGCGCCGGAGCTCTGCGAGCCCTAATGCGGCAGGCAATAACAACTCCCGACGCTCGGTCGTAAGCGCATAACTCAACTCATCCCAAGTGGCTGCTTCGACATAACGTGCCCTATGAAGCAGCTGCTCACACGCTAACACCCGCACTGCCATCTGCCTATCATCCAACAGTTGATGCAAAATTCGGCCTGCTTCGGGAGCATCGATATGCCCTAGCACCCGGGCCACTTCAGTCCGAACCCCAACATCGGTGTTGTGCGCCGCCATCTCTAATTCCGGAAGGCATTCAGCCTCCCGATATTGCGTACGTTGAGAGCCGTCCGGATAAACTCGAGGCGACGCCTGAAGATCCTTACCGAGCGCCATCAGAGCCAAAAAGGCTCGACGCCGAGGTCCTACTTCTTCATGATCCAATAAGTTCCGAAGAGCTTCGCGAGCACTGTCATGACCAATATCTACCAGCGCCCGAATCAAGGGTTCAAGCTCAGCGGAACTATGGAACTCTTCTTCCAACCGTCCTCGGACCACTGCCACCGCTGTTAAAGACGCAGTAGCTACTGCGTCTTTAGATGCAGAGCGAACCACTGCCACCAAACCATCGATCGCCTGTTCAACTATCTTAGGATGGTCGTTGCGTAACAGCACCGACCACACATCGATGGTGCGAACATCCCCTCGTTGGGCCAAGGTCCAGGCCGCCTTCACCCGAAGATCCTGGTGTTCACTGGTTAGAGCTTGTTCGAAGGCTTGCAGAACTCGGGAGTCCTTGGAATCCGCCAGGCGATCGATGACCGCCAGGCGGACATCAGCGTAGGAACTATCCATGGCAAGCACCCATGGCTCTGAATCTCCAGGCTCAAACAAGCGTTCGATACACCGCAGCGCATGCATTCGAACTCCGGGATGGGCTACATTCACTGCCCCTAAGGCCAATTTTCGCGCCGTATCGTCCGTCTTAGCCCGCACCAAAAGCTCATCCATCGCCGCCCGCCCAATATCCGCAGACGCCGATTCCAACCCCCAAATCAATGGCTTTAGTGAAGTATCTCCCAGCAATGTTTTTAGCGCACTGAGTGCTGCCTTGCGGACCAGATGATGGGGGTCATCCAAAGCTCGTCGCAACACCGAGACCACCGCAACTTCGCCAACATCTGGCTCAGCAGCCAATAGAACTAAACGATATAGGCTGTCCCGTCGCACCCGATGGCTTTCATCCAGATCACTCGGTGGAGAGCTATACCGAATGAGCCCGGCGTAGATACCAAAGAGTAGATCCTTGGATACTCCGACGTCCCGGGAATGGGGCGTTTCTGCCGTTTCCCCTCCTCGAAGAAGAGTCAGGACCGGTTCAGTGCCGTTCTCGGCCCTGCGGCCCCTAGAAAATAGCCGCCGCAACCATCCCTGACGCGGAGATCTTGGGACTCCCGTCGCCCAACTTGTATAAGGAGCAACCCCTCGACCCGGAGGCAATGCCAATAGCTCCGCCTCCCGCCAAAAACCTTGAGGCTGAAGCCTTAGTGACAGTATCCTAGCCGCCGCATAACGTACATCGGGTACGTCACTGGCCAAGCTGTTGATCAATATATTAAGAAGGACGGTTCGTTGCTTGGGTTTCGGCCAACCATCTACGGCCTGTTCCGGCCGCACCGGCCCCACCAGGCCCTGCACCACTTCGGCCAGATATCCGTCCTGACCCCGCTCTTCCAACACCCGAGCTGCCGCAAATCGTACTTCTGGATGCCCAGCTGAAAGTGCGAACAATAATAGATCAGGAGGTAAATTCGCTCGAGCAAGAGCCACATCCCGAGCCACCACGATCGCCAAGACCAAGTCCTGAATATCTCGCTCAGCATCTTCTAACCCGAGTAGTAGCCCCCGAACACCTTCCGCTCCAAGTGCCGCAAACCCGAGAATAGCCCCAAGACGGAGGGGACGATGATCATGATTGAGAGTCCCTACCAGCACCGGCACCGCCCGTGCATCCCCAAGGCGTGCCAAACCTTCTGCAACCCAACTGCGCACTGCCAAGTCATTATGAGATAATGCGTCCAACAGCGGTTGACGTCGGGTTGGCCCACAAGCAGCAGCTAACCCTCGAGCACCCATTTCCCGAACTATAGCATCCTCGTCTTCCAGAAGATTTTGGTAGAAAGGAATCGCCGAAGAGGCACCCACGTCCGCAATCGCCCGTGCAGCCCGTTGCCGTAAACTATCCGCGGGGCGATCATAGTGTTCACCAGGAATACTCAATAGCCCTCGCATAGGGTTGAGGGCTCGCTTATCCCTCCGTTGCCCGCACAACTCCCCAGCTCGAACCCTCAATCGATAGAAAGGCGAAGTAAAGGCCCGACGAAAAGCTTCTTGATCCTCGGGATACAGAGTATCTATCGCCTCGATCGCAGCTTCGTACACAGCCGGACGAGGATCATCAACAAGGTCCGTCAGCGGCTTTTTCAGCTCGGTGCCGCCACTGCAGCCAGCCGCCCCTTGGCACCCCAAAGTGCGAACCTCAGGACTGGGGGAGACCATAGCCCTAAGGTAAACATCAATTGCATCCTTATCTTTATATATCCGAGTAAGACTATAGTAGGCTAGCTTCCCTACTGTGGTCACACTGTCAGAAACCAACTCCAACAGAAGACTACGTGCCCAAGGGGTTTTCTGGAGGGATAATTCCTTAACGACCATCTCACGCACATCCGGGTGTCTCGAACGAGCCGCACGATGTAATGAAACTTCAGGCTCATGACTATACCATGCCCAAAGGGTTCGAAAGGCTTCTTTGCGTACAGCTTCGTCCTCATCATCGAGCGCCTCTGCCAACAGTGCGTCCGCCTCATGTTGAAACTGACTAAGTCCCGCCCACTCGCCATGGCCACCGAAAGCGACAAGTATTTCGAGAGCCCGGGCCCGAATATCTCCGTGAGCGGCCCGAAGGGCCAAGCGAGCCATATCTAAGCGCCCCCGCGCCCCTTGAGCGGCTGTCAGCTTCTGATAGCCCGCAAAGGCTCGGCCACGGATGTCCGTACTACTATCATCAATCAACCACTTAAGACGATGGACAAGTCGAAGATCTGTCGGCATCGAAGACGCCGCAGTCACCAAGGCTTCTACCGCTAGGCTACGATGGGTCTCGTTCCTCTCCCGCGAGAGTTGTAATAATACCCCTGTAGCTCGTTGATCCTTAAGTAGCGCTAACCCATGGGCACCACCGATGGCGATCTCTGGATAACGACTAGATAGAGCAGCAAATAGTGGCATCCGAGCGTGGTCATCCACCGGATGATCATCCTCATGAGGTACATCTTTCACAAATAGATCGAGTCGACGAATGTTCTCCTGATATCGATCGTCAAGCTTCGATAGTTCAACCACCAACCGGCGTCGACTAAACACATAAACATAGAAAGCCGTCGACCGAACATCTGCCTCTTCGTCGTCCAGAGCCAAAGTCATCAACTTGTCACCCTCGGAACCGGCAAACCACCCGCGGCAGGCAGCACGGACCAATGCCCCTGCGCGTACCGATGTTGTCCCCATGGTGTACATCGTCGAATACGGGCTGAGACTATCTGGATGTAGAACCTCAAGACCATCCATGGCCGCCGCGCTCACTCCATCGTCAGCGTCCTGCAACCGTTCTGCCAATAGCCCCAGGACAAGAGGAGAGAGCGCATGAAACTCTGGAAGCTTTTCAACCGCTCTTTTACGAATATCCCCGTGCAAACTTGCCAACGCCACCTGAATCGGTGCCACAGGTGAATCCGCTTCTAACTGCTCCAAAGAGGTGAGCGCCGCGTGCCGAACCTCTTGGTGCTCATCATTCAGAGCCAACCGAAGCGCAGCTCGACTGCGACGACGATTCGTTTGACCGGCATACTCTGCTGCTGCCCGTCTAACGCTTGATCGAGGATCTTTTAGCAGCGCAGCATCTATATGTTGTCGCGCTTCGTCTTCGGGTAGCTGTGCCAAGGTCGCCAATGCCGCCAGACTGACCGGCTCTTTTGTCCCAGCGCGGAGATCTTTGGCCAACCGCATCAAATTGGATTCCACCACCCACGATGGCCGAAAGTTGGCATCACTATCGAGATGCAGGACAGATATCCGCCGCTCGACATCCGCCAAGACCAAACGTCCGCCCGCTTCTTCCGTCTTCGCTCCAACCGGAGCCGGGATCCATGCCAAGCCCTTGATCGATGTCCCCCCAAATTCTACAACTTTGGGCTTACGCTTGGTATCTATCCACCATGCTTTGAGAACGCCGTCGTCTCCTACGGAAAATAATCGACGGGTTTTAGGACACCCCGCTTTGTCCAGCAACTCCGGCCCAAACAAGAGCCCCCGAACCGGACCCCCATGAGCCGCATCACCAGAGCGATCTTCCGCATCCACGGCACCTTCCACATACCCTATTCGAAGGCTCCCATCCTCTCCACCGGTGACTATACGACCGTCGAAGCTAAACGCGAGCGCGGTCACGGTCCCACCACCGAGTGAGATTTCTCGCATCCCTCCATCCGCCCCCTTGATCGCCATCACCCGAACTACACCGTCCCTCCCCCCCGTAGCCACCAACTCCCCACGGGGGTCAAAAGCCACTGTTAATAGTTCGCAGCTTGATAGTTGTCTAGCACCAAGAGCAACTAATTGAGGATGTTTATCCTTGAGCTCGAGCTCAAAAAGCCGAAGCCACCCATCACCACAAGCTACCGCAAAATAGTTTCCAGAGACAGCCAATGCCCGAGCCCCAGCAACACTGACTTCACATTGTTTGCTTAGTGGATCATTAGCAGTATCGAATCCAAGGATCCGACCTTCTTCGGTCATAACCAGAAGGAGGCTATCTCCAATGAAGGCCAGGTCAAGGACCGACGCTTCCACTTCGACTGAGGCCTTTGCCTTCGCTTTCAAGGTGAATAGATGGATATGCGAAGTATTGATCTCGGGGGTACACCTCCGCCCTCCAACCGCGATTAGTTTACTGGTAGTTGCGACTGCATGTAGTTGTTCATAGTGCGGACCAAAAAGCTGCGTCATTGTGACCTCATCACACCAGTTCTGGTAGAGCCTCAGATAGCTCTGGGTATGCTCGTCGAATCTGCGCCAAAGTCACCAGACAAGCTTGCCACTCACCTTTGGCGGTCGAGCAACTAAACTCCTCAACAACTGGAATGATCATCTCGGCGAAGGTTCGATCTTTGAGTGACATCTGCCGAACCACCTCCAGGAGCCGACGTTTGGCAACACTGGCCGGTAAGATTCGAGCAGAGAGCTCCAACTGCCGTCGCTCTATACGGCCCGGTGGCAAACCGAACAAGACGGTCCGCAAAAAACTTTGCAAGGCCTCAGTACTATCAAACCGGCTATTCGGTGCAGCATCGGCCGCTCGTGGCATACGTTTGTGCGGCCGGTGGCGATCCCATAACAAACGAACCGCCCCCAAGCGAACTTCACGATTGGCACTTTCCATCAACCAGGCTAGTCGATGAACCCCACCCAAGCGCTCATAGTGCGCATCAATAAGCACAAGAGCCACCTCTCGTGCCGCCTTCCGAGGACTTTCGGTCAAAGCGAAAACCTGAGACGCATCCAACCATTCCCTGGGAGGAACTTGGGCCGGATCCGCCTCCGGTTGCCCGATCTGTAGCAAGACTCTCGCTGCAAAGATACGAGGTTCTTGATACCGCGACCATAGTAAGCTATATAACAGGCTTCGATCTCCCCAACGAACCAGCTCATAGTTCGCGATGCACACAGCCCACGTCCGATGGTTCAGCCGCTCATCCGTCAAGAGCGGCTGAACTCGAGACAAACTATAGTCTGCCTCCGACAACCGAGGCTTGATACCATAACGTTTTGCATCATGGGTAGTGGGCCCATGCTCTGGATGATGAACCAATAGATAGTTGGCCGCAAATTGTTGTATACCTGCCGGTTCTTTTTTGCTGATCCAAAGAGTAAATAGGTAATCAATCCCCGATTGCTCTTCGCCTCCATCATCAAAGTCCTCCGGGCCCAAATGCATCAATAAATAACCATAAGCAAACTGCTGAATCTCGGGGTTAGGATGTCGAGCCATGTCCAAAAGCCAACTTGTCCCTAGCTGCCCGGGAGCCACTAGCTTGGTATCTGCCACAATCGCCAAGCCGATCTCCCGAAAGCGCTCATCCACCACCAAGCTCTTAACCCAATCAATATCGAGCTCATCGCCAGATATTTTACCCGCCCTAAGCAAAGTACCAGCTGGCCCCGTCAGAGAATCTTCTTTAAGGGCCCGCTTGAACCAATCGAGTCCGATCTCCTTTCCGGGCCGGGTTTTCAACACAGCAAACACCTCGCGCCGAGTAGCGGCTGAGCAGGATGCTTGAGTCAGAGCATAAAGATAAAATGAGGTTGGCACCGGCAACTTCGATTGCTTATACCAATCATTAACGAACGAGGATGGCTTAGGATCGCAGTTAAGCAACCTAAAGAACTGCTTTGCGCTCAAATCGTGGGGTCGGAACCCCTCAGTCAGCATAACGCGAATGGCCTCTTTCTCTACATGTGAGTTGAAAATTTCAATCAAAGCATCAAGACCAATCTCTTGAGGCTTACATTCCAAAAGTTGAGCCAATGCAAACTTTTGCACTTCTCGAGCACCGGTTTGCAGTAGCTCTACCCACTCTGGGATCCCAATCTCCGATGCTTGGATGCGTGCATAAGCCAATGCATAGGCTCTGACCGCCTCACTCTCACTGCGCAAAAAGTTGAGCACCATTCGGTGCAACCCTAAAACCTTGAGCTTAGACTGGTGGTACTCAGGACTATCGGTCAACAACCGGACAATGAATTCTTGAACGGGAACCAAAGGCCTCCGACCAATCCGCTCTATCCAGGAAGCATCAACCCGGCGGATCCGCTCCGGAAAGTCGCTGTCTACACAGCGGATCACAAACTCGCATACTTGGTCACTCTGCGCATCTTCCAGTAGTCGGAGTAGAGGCACCTCTGAATATTTCCAAGCGTGGGGAAAGGCTCTCTTCGACACATCCTCGGGAGGACCTGAAATCCGTGCCCTCCCGGCACCCCTTAACAAATCTCTCGCCCAGATATGGGATGCGACCCAAGAGGTACTAAAGCGGAATCCACGGGGATAGTGTCTGAGTACCTGAACAGCAAACTCTGGATATAACTCTGGAATAGCCTGGCCTAAGAGTCGCAGATACCGCCACGCTCGCCGGCGCATATAGATAAGAGTACCAACACTGACTTCCCCGGTGGTGGGAGTCGATGCCATTGCGTCCAAGCGATAAGCTAAAACACCAAACATCACCACATCATGTCTATCTTCGCTCAATTTGTAGATATGCTTAAAAGCTTGCCAAATCCCATATCCAATTCGCCCTCGAAGAAAGATTTCTTGCAGCTGTTCCCGTGCCCATACATCTCCAGCCTCATACATCTCAATGAAGAGTGCCCCCAGCTTCAGTCGAGGAAGCGGATAAGGAGCACGGAGCATCCCTTCGAAAGCTTCTATCCGAAGCTTCTTACATTCTGCCTGCGTCTTATCCTCGAGTGCAGAGGGAGACAAAGCTCGCTGCCAAGCCTCCTTGGTCCATGCATCCTCAGGTAAAGGCGGCCATTCTCGGTCATCTTCCTCACCCTCTGGGCAGTCTTCACGGGGGTCTGGTTGCTCAAGCAACCGAAGCACAAGATCCACAAACTGAGGACTGTGTTCCTTGAGCGCCCTGAACAGGTCCGTATAGATTACATCAACCAAAACATCCACCAGAGACAGCAGAACCCTAGTACGCCCTCTTCCAACCGTCAAACCCTCTTACTTTACAGCAAAGACCACTTGAAGTGATTCTGGAACAATCAACAAGCGGTCGCGCAGCAGGGCATAGACCGGCGTACAAGCAGCCACTTGGGTTCAACCCAAGTGATTTCTGCTGTACTTGTACTTCCTACCAGCCACCGCTCGTCGGACCGACGTCAAACAACTTTTGGCTCAATCACTTGCTTCAGCTTGTCACCAGATTACGGAGCAACAATTACTTGCTTCGGCTGTTTACCAGATTAAGGAATAAAGAATTGCTCAGTAGCATTTTTCCTATTGCAAACTACCTTTTGCCGATGACTACGTGGTGCTCCATGTCATCAACTCGAAGCTATTACAGCAAAGCGCATCTAGCTTAGCAGCCTGTTGATTTAGCCCAGTGTGTAGCTATCGAGCCAGGCTTTTCGTGAAACGTTCTGACGACGAGGCGAGCGTACCTGGCGGTACGCGACCGAGGAGAGACTTCTTGTGGTCAGGATGTTTCACGGAAAGACC
>JAHQVK010000213.1 GCA_019634385.1 Myxococcales bacterium
CAACCGGCTTTTTGGGGCGCGTAGCGACACCGACTGAAAGGAGGGAACAAAAAGGGGGTTGACGCGGACGAGCACGCTAGGGGCTGCGGTTGTTCATGGATGGAGATAGATAGAACAATACCGCGATGCTCCCCGCCTCCAGGGATATCTGTTCCCTTCGGTGGCCTAACGGCCCCACATATCCCTAGACCCGGTCTGCGCTCGCTGAAGATGAACACCTACGCGCCCCCACGGTTGGGGGCGCGGGTAGTGTTGCTGTTTCTAAGAGCAGCGCACGCGATATTTGTGATTGAACACATATATCGTCCTTTGTGGTGTTTTGGCGTAAGTCACGAGTCCGAAGATGCTTACCTCGAAAAGTATATATGGGTTGCTTTTTGTTATGCTTGTTTCCGTGTGTGGCGAGGATTTGGCTCCGCCGTCCGTGCAGCTTCCTAGGGTCTGCCTTCAAAGTAGCCACACTCGAATACAGAATAGATATATCATTGCAAGAAAGCTTTCCGTGGTTTTCTCGTAGCGAGTTGCCAGTCCTCGATATTGTTTAACTCTGTTGAAGAAACGCTCAACCCAGTTTCGCTCCTTGTATAGCTCTTTGCTATATTCCCGAAAATAAGTTCTGTTCTTCTTGGGTGGAATAACGACTTCAGCGCCCGACATCTCAACGTGTTCTATAATAGAATTTGTGTCATAGGCTTTGTCGGCAAGCAGTGCACCGGCTGTAAACTCAGCAAGGAGCTCTTGAGCACAGATAGAGTCGTTGATATTTCCTGGTGTAAGGATGATTTGCAGTGGGCGACCTTGAGCATCTACTCGAGCATGGATCTTGGTTGTACGACCTCCACGAGATAAACCAATGCCATTTTTTTTGCACCACCATGTCCGCCAGCACTATGTTGATGGGCTCGAATATAGGTACCATCGATGGCATTCCACTCGTCATCCACTTCGATGTGAAGGGCTTCAAAAATAGCCTGGAAGTAACCAGCAATAGCCCATCGACGAAATCGACTATAGATAGTCTTCCAAGAGCCATATTGTTCTGGTAGATCGCGCCAAGGCACACCCGTTCGGATCTTCCAGAGCACAGCGTTAAGAAACTTCCGATGACTAATGAGAGGAGGCCTGCCCGGCGGCAATACAAGTAGTGGCTTGATAACAGTCCATTCTTCCTCACTGAGCTCGTGGCGTTGCACAAGAAGCTTTGATCAGTTCTCAAGGCGTCAGACAAGTTTATTTGGTCCCACAAGAGGATCAGGTTAACAGATCACGGGATCAGAGTCTATGTGACAAGGCAACCGACCCTTTGAAGACAGGCCCTAGTAAGCCGTGCTGTTTGCCAGAAAAACTTGAAGTTTTTTTGACGAATATTTGTCAAGCAGTGCGTCTCTAACCACATCAGCCTTCTTAGCCCTCAATATCCGAAACGCTTGATTCGGTATAATGAGCGCGACCGGTGCAGTTGGTGCTACTAGCTAATCCATATTTCATCCTTCGCCACTACCTATCTGCTTATTCTATGCTAGACCCAACTTCCTCATACTGTCCTGCAGAGTTCACAATATCAACTGCGATGGGCTTTAATTCTGGCCTCTCGAGCTAGATCGGCAGCCTCCTCAAGTTGATCTGGTATATGTTCTCCGGTTCCGAAGTACATCTCATCGGGCGTTTGGCCTTGGAAGGCCGAGTGAGGCAAGACTTGGTTATACTCTTTGACGTAGAACTCGACAAGTTTTCTGAGGGTAGTTGATCTATCTATAGAGTGAAGAAAGCACCAATTGTGCTTCATGGCCTTCCAAAAAGATTCAATCATAGAATTGCGATCGATAAAGAAAATATAGCCCCCTCCCCTCGCTTGGGTGGGCTCTCGAGATTTCGCTGTTAACCCTCTCTTTATAGCGAAATGCTCCTGCCCTTGGGCCGGAGCGCGAAGGACGGGTGGCGCCACGTGGAGAATACCCACCAGAAACCCTCACTCAGGCGCTTCGTGTATCGGCACGCCGACTGCTCCTCGACTTAGATCAGGTGGAGGAACGCCGAAGTGGGACTTAGAGCCCCACCCTTTATCATGGGTCATCCTATCACGATTTGCTCTTCCGGTTGTGCTTCGTCGTGATCCCCAACGAGGCTGACTATCTTGGCCATGGCTCAGCGCGAAGATTGTTTTGCTCTCTATACTCCTTATGGGAAAGAGTCACACTATTCGCACTATTTATCGCTTTTTGGTCGAGATATATTGGCGGGTGAAACGGTGAGTGCTACCGCTCGGTTGGTTATTCTCTCGGATCCTACAGAGGAAGAGATAGTGGAGGCCGTTGAAGATTTCTTAGCTACTACAGCATCCTGAGCCCGAGCGTGACACCTGGCCAAAGATATAGATAATCGGGTTGGTCGTCCCCAATATTGGGTTGAAATGCATACTTGGGTGCCAACTGAGAGTCGCTTGAGCTACCAGAATGTACCGAACCATCGTAAAGTATATGCAGCGCGGGCCCACCAAAGAGCGCAAGCTTAGGTGTAAAACGATAACCCAGCTCTAGTCTAAGAGAACTGAGTGAGGAGGTATCATGCATATCACCACCCGTTGTAGGAGGCATGACCTGGGTACCTAACTCAAAGCCTATTTCAAAAGTAGATGTGGGGTAGAAGCGCGTGCCAAAGTATATTCCGAAGCCATATCTAGATGTGTCTTCCCATGTCCCTCCAGCTACGGAAACGCTTGTGTATGTGTATTTGTTACCTATTTCAAAGGCCACTCCTCCAAGGGCTATATCACTGGTATACAACTTAAAGTCTAATATGCCATCTTTATAGGCATAGTTGATAAGGCCTATGCTTGGACCTTTGGTCTCTTCTACAATATTAATAATCCCTAATTGGAATGTAGAGGAGCGACCTAGATTAACAAAGCCGAACTGAGCACCTTCAATACCGTTTCGAGCCATATTTAACGAGCTTACCTGAAGTCCTTTTACCCTTTGGTGGGCATAGTTGATGCCTGCGGACAGCTGTCCTCCGGTGATGGTTGCTGTTGCTACATTTATGCCCGAACTTATCTGCATCCCCATGAGAGGGCCATCGACTACATTAACTCCTAGGGTCCCTTGGATTCCCTTAAACCCACCGAGAGCAATATTGGCTCCGAGTGAACCCTGTATGCCGTAGGAATCATTCCCCACAAAATTGAACCCATTGGATAGTTGTGCCCCAGCAAAACTATCTCCAACAATATTGAAGCCGAGGGCACTTTGCCATCCGGCCATGTAACCACCTACGTTGTTAAACCCGAGGGTAAGCTGAATGCCTTGAGCTGAGTGACCAGCATGGTTGAACCCTAAGGTGGCTTGTAGTCCCTCGAATCGATTATCTACCCAGCTGCCGCCGAGAGCGAGTCCCAAGCCTTCCAGGTTATAGGAGTGTCCTAGGAAGAGGTTCAAAGATATATTATTAAGGGAGGCTTTGGTTGTTGAATTGAGAGAAAAAGGTGGGAAAAGACCCACATCAACGTGGGAAGTTTTTTTACGAACCGGGTTTTTTCGAAGACCACGGAGGGTTGTCTGCTCATCATCTATATGTGAGAAATGAGCCAGTTGCAGCTTCGTTTGCTGCTTATCTATAAGATCGATCGTTCCTTGGTACTTAAACCTATCCTGCTCTAGAATGACAGAATATGTACCTGGATCCAGTCCGATCTCCGTAGCTCTTCCCTCAATTTTGCGAATTTCTACCGCAAGCTGATCGGCGGCATCTCGAACGTAGAACCGACCATATACATCCTTGGGGATCATTAGCGAAGAGTTGGTACTTCTTAGGTCGGTCATTACTACATCCCCGGTTCCAACCAACTGAATATCGTAAGCTGGATGTTGTGGGCCGCCCAGCGTGTTTTGGGTGCGGGTGAGTGTTTCATGAAACGCAAAGTTGTACGCTTCATTCAGAGTGACTCGCCGGTCTTCGCTTACGTCTGCGGCTCCTCTTAGGGCCGATACGAGATAGTGGGTAAAAAACGATGCACCGATGTTATCGGACTCCTGGGCGGTTTCGTCTTCTGAACTGGAGGTTAAAACCGCATAGCCATGCACCCGGTTGGAGGCATCGATCATAAACGGCGGTCGCCTGACCCCCCCTTTTTGCCGGGTCATGGCTCCGGAGGAGCACGCGTCGAGAATAGCAATACGAACGTCGGTGGGGAGTGCATTGAGCTGCTCCTTAAGTTCTTTGTAACTGAATAGTTCTGAGCCAAGCAGAAGCCCTTGGGTATCGGAGTGCCCCGAGTAGTACATCACCAGTTCCAGACGATGAGCGGAGCGTTTGGCGGCCTTGAGCTGAGGCGCCAAACCGGCAAAAGCTAACCTTAGTGCCTGAGCGGATGGTTGATTGAGCCGATACTCGTCTTTGACATCTACTCCGCCGAGGGAGCGCAAGACCTCTGCAACCGCACTGGCGTCTGTCTCCGCGTACTTAAGCATAGCTCTCTCGCTACCCCCGTCATTGGCGGATACAATTAAGGTAAATCGTCGGATCTCTAGCGGCTCAGCGGGTTCGGCCGCCGTGGGGATAGCGGAAAGTCCAAGCTGTAGCAGATTGGCGGTAAGGATCAGAATATTCACTTACTGTCATCCTTAAGAAGTGTTACGTCGAGTTGTTCGAGAGGGGCGGGAAGATCCAATGCACCATGCAACGTCTGCTGCTCCAGTTTAAGCTGCTCTGCGGCCTGGACGACGATCCTGGGCTCAAAGTCTTCCGGGGATAGAATGAGAAAGAACCTCTCGAAGAGAGGAGCGTCATCAAGCTCGTAAGAAAATGGTAGCTGAAACGTTCCCGGCTCCATAGGTACCGCTTTATTACTTGTGGTTGGGGCATGTACAGTTACTATCCCCCGCCCGTCGATAGATAAAATCATGCCGAAGCGGTGGGTATCAATGCGGTAGCCGATCTGAATCCGGTCATGGTTTGCTGTCCGGTCCCCAGAAATGAGTGCTTCGGAGCCAGCGGTAGTCTTTTTATATAAACTAAGTGCAGATCCCTTCAGGCGGATTGAGTCCGGTTTGTACGGAGATGGTTGTTTATCTTCCCCGATAGTTACTATGAAGAGCAGACCACAAACCGCAGCGAGGCTCGGTCCCCAAATCCAAGCACGAGCTAAGGTACGCGATGGACTTTGTTGCTCTTTGCGTTGAGTTGCCCGTACGTGCGCTCGGCGAGAGATTTCTTGAGCGATTTTTGCTGGCGGATATTTCTTTATTATTTCGGTGTTTTCCGCCTGCATCTTATGCAATAGCTCCCTTTCTGAATTGGTTAGCTCAATATCTTTGGGGGCTTCACCGAGCGATATCCGTTCGATGAGCCACATGCGATCTTGTGATGGGCTCATGATGTTCCTTCCTGTACTACTAATTCATTGGCGATCGTACGTAGTCCTCGTAGCCGTTTGCGAACCCCGGATACGGATAGACCAACCTCGGTAGCGACCTCCTGGTGGGTCATGCCGTCGACAAGGTGAAGTACGGCAATGAGGCGGGTTGAGTCGGGTACTTGAGAAAAAATCCGTTCCAGCAAGCGCTGAGACCATGTACGCTTTTCGGTTTCGTCTACCGCTGCGACCTGCAGGAGGAGTGCCTCCTCTCTGGTTTCAGGCTTTCGTCGCTGAGTGCGAAGCCGGTTGAGGCACACGTTGGTAGCTATGCGAAACAAAAGTGAAGAGAGTCCTTTATCTTCCAGTCGCCCTTGGTGTTCGAGTAAACGAACGAACGTGTCTTGCATAGCCTCTACTGCGTGAGCCTCATTATTGAGGAGCTTGCGGCATCGGCGCAGTACCATCGGCCCATAACGTATATAAGTTGCTTCAATATCGATACGCATCAGCTCTTCCAAGTTCTATAACTCCACAGGTACTCGATTGTGTCACCGTGTGGAAAATATTTATTATAGCTCGGCGGTTAGGCTACGATGGGCAAAAGGAGTAATGGAGGGATTGATGGCTTTGGTTGTCATAAGCGTACTCTCTTACCTATGGTTACCCTCTCCGGGGCGCCTCAGTCTGCTAGTTATGGCTAGACTCCCTCCGGCACCGGATGTTCTGGCTTTCCTGACCCTTCGTGATAGTTCCTTGCTAGTGTAGTGCGAACGACTTATCAGGAACAATCTAAAGCCTTTCTCGCTCGCAGGACTTTTGTTAAGATATCTTCAGCCTTCGCTGTCCAGATGAAGGGTTTAGGCTCGTTATTATAATGTTCAATATAGGTTGAGATTGATTGATGTAGAGCATCGATGGACTTGAAGACGCCTCGACGAATCCTTTTCTCCGTGAGGTCTCTAAAGAAGCGCTCTACGAGATTGAGCCAAGAGGCACTTGTGGGCGTAAAGTGCATATGAAATCTTGGATTTTTTGCCAACCAAGCGCGTACCGTCTCATGCTTGTGGGTTGAATAGTTATCGCAAACGATATGGATATCGAGATTTTTCGGCACTTCTTGTTTGATTCTTTTGAGGAAGGCTAACCATTCCTGATGGCGATGCCGAGGCATACACTCACTAATGATGTGACTGGTCAGGGTACAGAGCGCGGCAAATAAGGTTGTGGTGCCATTGCGCTTGTAATCATGCGTCCGAGTTCCACATCGACCCGGCTTCAACGGAAGGCCGGGCTGAGTGCGATCAAGCGCTTGAATCTGACTTTTCTCATCCACGGACAGAACCAGGGCGTGCTCGGGTGGATTCATATATAAGCCTACGATATTTTCTAGTTTTTCTGAGAAGGCCGGATCATGACTCAGTTTGAAAGTCCGCTGCAGATGCGGCTTGAGTCCATATCTTTTCCAAACCCTACGCACACTACGGTCGCTCACCCCTACCGCCTTGGCCATAGTGCGCGTGCTCCAGTGGGTGCCCTGCTCTGGGCGTTCTTGCGTCGTCTTTCGGACGATCTCGTCTTCGACGGCCGTCCCTAAGACGGTCGGTTTCGGGTGGCCTCTTGGACGGTCTCGCTTAAGGCTCTCGACGCCTTCCTCAATGAAGCGATTCCGCCACTGTCCGACGGTTTTGACATTGCATCCCAATTGGGCCGCTATCTCCTTATTCTCTTTGCCCTCTGCAGCTAAGAGTATCATCCTGGCCCTGAGCACCAACCGATAAGCGGTTGTACTTCCCCGAGACCATGCTTGCAGATGCTTACGTTCCTCAGAAGTCAGAGTGATGCTCTTGGCTATACGCATAATCTATGGGGACTATAATGAACAACGGGTCTACCGTCCACTTAATCTCAACCAAGTCGGTCGCACTACACTAGCGTTCGATTTCCTTAAGAACGATAAAACACCTTAAAATGGTCGTTTTATAGCACTAGAGCGGCTTCTGGCCGGCTCTAATTGGGCGTAAATATCCCTTAGCCGAAGGCTAAGGAGATACGCTTTACGGTTGTTCAGTTCTCAGGGGCTGCGATCGAGCAGGAACTTTGAGGGAACTTCGTTGATGAGCGGATTCCGAAGGGCTTCGGAAATACGCCTGGCCAATATGGTCGTCGGACAGAGCGCAGCACGTGGCGCCTGTGAGCAAAGCATGTTCCAGTAAGGCATTGGGCTCTTAAGTGAGACATGGAACAATTAGGGCCGAGTCCTAGGAGAGAGCTAGGCGAGCTTGGTACTGCCCCCCCACTGGTGGTGGGGGCTTCTGTCTTC